>CAZLRQ010000051.1:0-12419 GCA_964562035.1 uncultured Rhodoferax sp.
ACCGGCGCGGGCGGGCAAGGGGGCGGCTGCGGGGGGGATCATGCTGCACTGAGGTGATGTTGATTGCTACTTTTTAAATAGCTACTCATGCAGCGGGGACGGGGGCTAGGGGTCGATTTGGCTTATAAAACCAAGCCACCCCTACAGGGCTGGCAGGGTCAATTAAACTATGTGTTTATGACTTTTATCAACCCTTAAGGCCGCTGGTCTCACAGTCACAATACTTCTATGTTTGTAATCATCGGTTGGGTTGTCGTGCTGGGGTGTGTGTTCGGGGTGTTCATTGCCCACGGCGGCAATATGGGCCCGATCCTGAAAGCCCTCCCCTGGGAAATGGGAATGATTGGCGGCGCAACGCTGGGCGCCTTTCTGGCCAACAACCAGATGAAGGTCATCAAGGCCACCATCAAAGGGGTGGGCAGTTGCTTCAAAGGGAGCAAATACACCAAAGCTCGCTACATGGATTTGCTGGCCTTGCTGTTTGATATTTTGCAGAAGGCCCGCAAAGAGGGCTTGATGGCGATTGAGAAAGATGTCGAAGACCCGCACTCCTCCGAAATTTTCAAAAAACACGGCGATGTGGGCCACGACCACCATGTGGTGGAATTCATCACAGATTACCTGCGCATGATGGTTTCGGGCAATTTGAACGCCCACGAAATCGAGTCGTTGATGGACAGTGAAATTGACACCCATCACCAAGAAGAGCACGCGGCAGTCGCGGCCATCCAGCGCATCGCAGGTGGTCTGCCTGCATTCGGAATTGTGGCGGCGGTGCTGGGGGTGGTGAAGACCATGGGCAGCGTTGGGCAACCGCCAGCGGTGCTCGGCGGCATGATTGGCTCTGCCTTGGTGGGCACATTTTTGGGCATTTTGCTGGCTTATGCGTTTGCGGAGCCGCTAGCGGGACTGCTGGAGCAAAAGGTGGAAGAAGCCGGCAAAGAGTTGCAATGCATCAAAACCACCCTCCTGGCCAGCATGCAGGGCTACAACCCATCCACAGCCATTGAGTTTGGCCGCAAGGTGCTCTACTCCACCGACCGCCCCTCGTTCACCGAGCTGGAAACCTTTGTCAAGAAGAAATAATTCCAAGGCGCGCTGACCATGGCCACCGACGCAAAAAAAATACAGCCCATCATCATCAAGCGGGTGAAGAAGGGCGGGCACTCCGCGCATGGTGGCGCCTGGAAAATTGCCTATGCCGACTTCGTGACGGCCATGATGGCGTTCTTTCTGCTGATGTGGCTGCTAGGCTCGACCTCTGAAGGTGACAAAAAAGGCATTTCGGACTATTTTGCTTCCCCACTGAAAGTTTCCATGATCGGCGGCAGCGGCGCAGGCGCCAGCAACAGCATCATCAACGGCGGTGGCAATGACCTGACGCAACAATCGGGGCAGTCACGCCGCGGCGACGGCAACGACCCCATTTCAAAGAAAGCGGCGGCTGAGGCAGCCAAAGCCGAGGTGGCCAAACAAGACGCTAAAAAACTGGCCGCCTTGAGTGCCAAGATCAGCGCACTGATTGCCAGCAACCCCAAATTGGCCGAATTCAGTTCGCAAATCCGGCTTGACACCACGCCCGACGGTCTTCAAATTCAGATCATCGACGACCAGAATCGACCGATGTTTGACAGCGGCCGGGCCGTGGTCAAGCCCTACATGCGCGACATTCTTGCCGAAATTGGTGCCGCCCTGAGTGAGGTGGAAAACAAAATCAGCCTGGATGGCCACACCGACCGACTGCCCTACAGCAACGCCGCCCGGGGCTACAGCAATTGGGAGTTGTCAACCGACCGGGCCAATGCCTCCCGCCGTGAACTGGTGGGTGCGGGCATGCCCGATGAAAAATTGGCGCGCGTGGTGGGCTTGGCCTCCAGCATTTTGCTCGTGGAGGACGACCCGTTCAGCCCTGCGAACCGTAGAATCAGCATCACGGTGATGACCCGCGAAGCCGAAGAGCGGTTGATGGGGGCGAGCCGCCCAGCGCCCGCGGTTGAACCCGAGCCTGTGGCATCCGAACCAGCGCCTGCAGCCAGTCAACAAAGGGCAGAGGCAACATGATTCGGCACATATTTACAACCGTTCTGAAAAACGCCATTGAAAGGGTGTTCCATGGCCAATGAGCTACGATTTTTAGTGGTGGACGATTTCTCCACGATGCGACGCATCGTGCGCAATCTTCTGAAGGAAAGCGGCTACACAGACGCAGATGAAGCTGAAGATGGTGTGGTTGCGCTACACAAGCTGCGCAACAGTACGTTCCATTTTGTGGTGAGCGACATCAACATGCCCAATATGAACGGGTTTCAGTTGCTCGCCGAGATCAAAAAAGATGAAAAGCTAAAGCATCTGCCCGTCCTGATGGTCACGGCAGAGGCCCGCAAGGAAGACATTGTTCTGGCCGCACAACAGGGTGCCGCTGGCTATATTGTCAAACCGTTCACCAAGGCCACATTGGAAGACAAGGTCAACCTGATTCTGGCCAAAATGGGTTTGAAGTAAGCGCCATGGAAAGCAACACTCCCACGCCCACGTCGATACAGGGCACACCGCCGGCTGTTCATCACTCCATCGGTTTGTTGACCCGCCAATTGCACGATGCATTGAATGGCCTGGGCATGACGGACAAGGTCAAGTGCCTGGCTGGTGAGATACCTGATGCCAAGAGCCGCCTGTCTTATATTGCCCGGGTCACGGGTGAAGCGGCAGAAAAAGTACTGAACCGCGTTGACCAGGCCAAAGCACAGCAAGACCACATTGCCGCCGAAACCCGCCGGATTGGGGCCTTGATCGTGAAAGATCCCGTGGCAGCCGTCGCCAAAGGCCATGTGATGAATTTCATCACCGACGTCGAGGAGTCCACCAAGCAGGTGGACCAGCACCTCACCGAGATCATGATGGCGCAAGACTTTCATGATCTGACGGGTCAGGTCATTGCCAAAGTGGTGAATCTGGCCGCCAATATCGAAGAACAGTTGGTTCAACTGCTGATTCAAACCGCGCCGCATGAGCCCGTGGTCAAGCCGTCTCCGGCGCCAACAGCAGCACCGGTCGACCACCAACCGGTGCTGGCGGGCCCGGCCATCAACCCCGAAGGCAATCCGGATGTGGTGTCCGGTCAATCTGAAGTGGACGACCTGCTGGCAAGTCTCGGGTTTTGATACCGGAAGTGACGGGCTAAACACCCGTTTATTGGCCTTTAGTTTGAGGCCTGTCTGCTGACAATGGGTGTAACTAAGAAGTCGCCCCACCATGGAATCAAGCAGTCAGGATCGCAATTTACCAGCCTCCGAGCGGAAGCTGAAAAAAGCCCGTGATGACGGCCAGGTGGCCCGCTCACGGGATTTGGCACATCTGGCGGTGCTTGGCACGGGCGCCCTGAGTCTGATAACTTTGGCACCCCTGCTGTTTGGCAGGCTGAAGCTGGGCCTGGCCAAGCAGCTCGCCTTTGATGCGACCACACTCACCCAGCCAGACACGGTCCTCAGCCGGCTTCAAGACATGACCACGGTCGGTCTGGTTGCTTGCGCCCTATTTGGCGGCATCACGATGGTGGTTGCCGTGCTCAGCACCATCGCGGCCGGCGGCTGGGTGGCCAGTCTCAAACCTATCACCCCGGATTTCAGCCGCCTGAATCCACTCTCGGGCTTGGGCCGCATGTTCACCAAGGACAAGCTGACCGAGGTGCTCAAGATGGTGTTTATCGCCGGCATGTTGATTGGACTGGGCGCCTGGTATTTGAGTTCGGGCTTGCACTCACTGTCCATGCTGGTGCTGCAGCCCTCGGCGGCTGCATTGATGCACCTGACGGAATGGCTGACCAACGGCCTGGGCATGCTGCTGGTGGTGGTATTGCTGGTGGCGATGGTCGATGTGCCCTTGCAGATGTTCCTGCACAAATCCAAAATGAAAATGTCGCACCAAGAGGTGAAGCAAGAGGGCAAAGAGTCTGACGGCAACCCGCAAATGAAGGGCCGCATGCGCCAACGCCAGCGCGACATTGCCCAAGGCAACAGCGTGGGCGCCGTCCCCAAGGCTGACTTTGTTTTGATGAACCCCACCCACTTTGCCGTGGCCATCAAATACGACGAAAAAACCATGCGCGCGCCGCAAGTGATCTCCAAGGGGGCAGACTTGCTGGCCTTCAAAATTCGGGATATCGCCAAGAACAACGCCATTCCCGTGCTGCAGTCGCCCATGCTGGCCCGCGCACTTTACGCAAACGCCGAGATTGACCAGGACATTCCCGCCAGTCTGTACACCGCAGTGGCCCAGGTGCTGGCCTACATCTACCGCCTGAAAGCCGCGCTGCGCGGCGAGGGCCCGATGCCCGGTGAGCCACCGCTGCCCTTCGTGCCCCCTGAACTCGATCCGCTGTCCAAAGTGGTCACCAACGCAGGCGCTGTTGCCCCATGAATCCACAACTGAAATCACTGCAAAGCTGGCTGGGCGGCCACTCACAACTCATCAAGGGGGCTGCGGCACCCATGTTGGTGGTGGCTATTTTGGCCATGATGGTGCTACCCATGGCGCCTTGGGTGCTGGACACTTTCTTCACCATCAATATCGCCGTGGCCTTGATGGTGATGATGGTCGCCGCCTACATGGTTCGCCCGTTGGACTTTGCCGCTTTCCCTGCCGTGCTGTTGCTCACCACCTTGATGCGCCTCTCACTGAACGTCGCATCCACCCGAGTGGTGCTGATGGAAGGACACACCGGCCCGGGCGCCGCGGGCGCGGTGATTGAGGCTTTCGGGCACTTCCTGATTGGCGGCAACTTTGCCGTGGGCTTGATCGTGTTCTCCATTTTGGTGGTGATTAACTTTGTGGTGGTGACCAAAGGTGCGGAGCGGATTGCCGAGGTGTCGGCGCGCTTCGCTCTAGATGCCATGCCCGGCAAACAAATGGCCGTCGATGCCGATTTGAACGCCGGCTTGATCAACGAGGCTGAAGCAAAACGCCGGCGTGCCGAGGTCTCTGAGGAAGCCGACTTTTTTGGATCGATGGACGGCGCCTCCAAGTTCGTCCGCGGGGACGCTGTCGCCGGTATTCTGATTTTGTTGATCAATATTTTTGGCGGCTTCATCATTGGCATGCTGCAGCACGGCTTGAGTGCCTCTCAGGCAGCAGACAGCTACATTTTGTTAGCGGTGGGTGATGCGCTGGTGGCACAGATTCCTGGCTTGCTGATCTCTGTTGCCGCCGCCATGGTGGTGTCGCGCGTGGGCAAAGAACAGGATTTGGGTCGCCAAATCGTGGATCAGATGTTCATTTCACCCAAGGTACTGGGCATCACCGGCGGCATTTTGGTGGTGATCGGCATTATTCCCGGCATGCCTCACGTCGTTTTTCTGAGCATCGGCGCCGTGTTGGTCTATGCCGCCTGGACTTTGGCGAACAAGCCTCCGCCACTCGATCCTGCACTGGACGTTGCACCCGCACAGGCATCGGACGGCGAGGCGACCTGGGACGATCTGCAACCGGTTGATCAACTCGGCCTCGAACTCGGCTACCGTTTGATTGCGCTGGTGGACAAGACTCGCCAGGGCGACCTGCTGACCCGCATCAAAGGCGTACGCCGCAAGTTTGCCCAGGAGGTGGGCTTTCTGCCGCCTGCGGTGCATGTGCGTGACAACCTGGAACTCAAGCCCAGCGGCTACCGCATCACCCTGCGCGGCGTGATTGTGGGTGAGGGAGAAGCCTTCCCCGGCATGTTCCTGGCCATCAACCCTGGTGGCATTACCACGCCACTCATTGGTACGGCCACCACCGACCCGGCCTTTGGCCTGCCAGCGCACTGGATCGACGATCGGCAAAAGGAAGCCGCGCAAATGGCGGGTTTTACCGTGGTTGATTCCGAGACTGTGATGGCCACTCATTTGTCACACTTGATGCAAGTCCAGGCCTCCAAGTTACTGAGCCGGACAGAGACCCAACAACTTGTAGAACACGTGAGCAAACAGGCTCCGAAACTGATTGAAGAAGTGGTTCCCAAAATGGTCCCCATCGCTGTTTTCCAGAAAGTCCTGCAGTTGCTGCTGGATGAGTCTGTGCACATCCGAGACATTCGCACCATCATCGAGTCTCTGGCTGAGCACGCCTCCACCGTCACCGACGCCGCTGAACTGGCCCGTCGGGTACGCATTGCCCTGTCGCCGGCCATCGTGCAACAGATTTATGGCTCCACCCGCGAACTCAATGTGATTGCCATTGACCCCGCGCTGGAGCGCCTGCTGGTGCAAGCTTTGAGCAACCCATCGGGCCCGGCGCTGGACCCCGGTGTGGCGGACATTCTGACCCGCACTGCGGCAGAAGTCGCGCTCAAGCAAGAAGAGATTGGTATTCCCGCCTGCCTGCTGGTCCCCGACCAGATTCGCAGCGCCATTTCCCGCTTGGTGCGGCGCGTGGCCCCCCGGCTTCAGGTGCTCGCTCACAGCGAAATTCCTGAATCACACAGCATTCGCATTGGTCCGATCCTTAGAGGCGCCGCATCATGAACATTCAACGCTTTATTGCATCCACTTCGCGCGAAGCGCTGGCCAAAGCACGACTCGCCTTTGGTGAGGGCACCCTGATTTTGTCCAACCGCACCACTGCAACCGGCGTGGAAGTACTGGCCACTGGCGAAGACACGTTGAACGCCCTGGACCAGTCTGATCTGGCCAACCGCAGCAAGAACCCCTCAGCGCAACGCAAACCAGCCCCCGCCTCTGCCGAATCCCGGAGCCAGGTGGAAGAAGATGCGACACAGTTGTCCATGAGCACCCTGTCGTTTCAGGACTATGTGCGCGAACGCATGCTGCGCCGCCGGCATGAGGCCATGACAGGCAACCCGGTCAGCCTCGCGCGGACCGAGGCACCCGCCCCCGTTGTGGCTCCGCGCGCGCAGGCAACCGCTTCCCGGCCTGTGCCACAGATTTTTGAAGCAGAGCCACCGCCCCAGTTCCGCCAAGCAGCGGTTCGCGCCGCAGCACCTCGCCCAGTGGCGCCTGCGGCACACACGCAGGCGCCCGCCATGTCGCAGGGTATTGCCGACGAACTGCACGCCATGAAGGCACTGATTGAGGACCGCTTCAACACCCTAACCTGGCTAGGCCAGGCGCGCCAGAACCCAATTCAGTCCAACCTGATGCTCAAACTGATCCGGGCGGGTTACTCCCCTACGCTGGCCCGTACCATTCTGGAACGCATGCCCGAGGAGATGAGCGCTGGCGAATCCATCCGCTGGGTCATGGATATTCTGGAACGAAATCTGAAAACAGACGCCGGCACCCAGCCCATTCATGAAGAAGGCGGCATTTTTGCCCTGATTGGCGCCACTGGTGTTGGGAAGACCACCACCGCAGCCAAGCTGGCGGGGTTGTGTGCCCGCACCCACGGCCCGGCCAGCGTGGGACTCATCACACTGGACACCTAC
Organism: uncultured Rhodoferax sp.; assembly: GCA_964562035.1. Taxonomy (GTDB): domain Bacteria; phylum Pseudomonadota; class Gammaproteobacteria; order Burkholderiales; family Burkholderiaceae_C; genus Rhodoferax. Next base: position 7,418 of record CAZLRQ010000051.1, read on the forward strand.
CGTGTTGGCGCGCATGAGCAATTGCGCAGCTACGGACGCATGCTGGGCGTGGTGGCCCACCTGGCCCATGACCGCGCAGCCCTGCAAGACTTGCTGGGCCTGCTATCCAACAAAAAAATGATTTTGGTCGACACCACCGGGCTGGCCCCCAGTGACCCGCGCAAGCGGGACATGCTGGAAGTGCTGGACCTGCCCAAGGTCAACCGCTTGCTGGTGCTCAATGCCGGCGGCCATGGAGATACGCTGGACGACGTGGTCTCATCGTTCAAATCAAACGGTGTGCAGCAAGCCATCCTCTCCAAAATTGACGAGGCCGCCAAGGTCGGTCCGGCACTGGATGCCATCATTCGCCACCAACTGCTCCTGCGCGGGGTGACCATGGGCCAAAAAGTGCCAGAAGACTGGGAGCAGGCAGATGCTGCGAAACTGGTGCGTTTGTCCATGCGGGCACCCGTGAAATCGGCATTCGATCCCAAAGCGGCTGATCTGGGTTTTTTCTTCACCCAGCCCAGCCCATCTCAAGCGGGGCGTCTGGATGCTTGAAACTTGCGTCAACCAGGCCGCCGGACTGCAAGGCATTGCCCTGCAAACGGCACCGCGCGTCATGGCAATGGCCAGTCACGGCGACCAGCAAGGTGAACTGCCACTGCTCTGGCGTCTGTGCGCGACACTGACCGACCTGGGTTATCCCGTCATGGTGCTGGATGCCAACGCCCTGGAATCTACCGATAACCCCGGGCTGTCACAACGCTTGGCCGACGAATCTTGGCGCGGTGACGACTTTGAGGAGCCCGGTGCCTGGTCGGTGCTGCCCGCCGCCTTGGGTCTGCAGCAATTGGCCAGCCAGGCCGGTCGCTACGGACGCCCGCTGGATCCCTTGGGCAATGTGCTGCCAAGCTATGGGGTGGTGGTGATTTATGCGCGCGCTGATGTCTTGACTCAATTGTTACCCGGGAGCAGCATTGAGCCTTTGTTGACCGTTTCACCTGTCAAAATGTCATCTGTGACCGCCTACCAAGCCCTCAAACAAATGCTGTTGGAAGCCGGCTTGCGCCCTACCGTGGCTAACATTGCGGTGGGGGCAAACGGTGGGCGCTTGATGGCGACACACTTGCCCGTACACCATTTGCAGGAATGCGCCATGGCTTTTCTGGGCTACCGGCTGGACGTTCTGACGATTCAGGCACTGCAGCCCGATGACGACGTCACAGACGACATTCATCGCCTGGCGCTGCGCTTGTTGGAAAATGCCATGCCTCTTGGCCGTCAACCCGCGGTGAGGACACACTGATGATGTACACCGCCAAAGGTCAACTGGACCGTAACGCATTGATCAAGCAATACCAGCCCCTGGTGCGCAAACTAGCGCATCACATGATGGTCAAGCTACCTGCCAACGTGCAGGTGGATGACCTGATTCAGGTGGGTTTGATTGGCTTGTCAGAAGCATTGAGTCGGTATGAGGCTGCCCAGGGCGTGCAATTTGAGACATTTGCCACCCAGCGTATTCGCGGCGCCATGCTGGATGAACTGCGTGAAAACGACTGGATGTCACGCGGCTCACGCAAGAGTCAAAAAGAAATTGAGCAAGCCTTGCGCCGGCTTGAACATCAACTGGGGCGCAGCCCGCTCGAGAGTGAAATTGCGGTGGAGCTGGGCATGTCCCTCACCGACTACCAAAGCCTACTGGGCAAGGTGCGCGGCACACAGCTGGTTTACCTGGAAGACATGACCCGCAGCCATGAAGACGACGACAGCTTTCTGGACCGCCATGTGGGCGACAGTGAAGCCGACCCCGTCAACATGTTGCGCGACCACCGCCTGCGGGAAGCCCTGGTCGCCGCCATCAAAAACCTGCCGGAGCGCGAGCAGTACATCATGAGCATGTACTACGAGCAGGACATGAACCTCAAGGAAATTGCCGCGGTGCTGGACGTGACCGAGTCACGCATTTGCCAACTTCACAGCCAGTCGATTGCCCGGTTGCGCGCCAAAATGCGCGCGCATTGAACCCAATTGATAGATGGCGGGGACTCAGGCTGGCCGGGCAGGCCAGCGGTCCGCAAACCTGCTGAGAAGACGCAGCATCAATACCCTTGATTGAAGAAAGCCCCGCGCTTGCCGCAGGGATGCGTGAGGGTTGGCCGGCGCTCAGGCAGCCAAATATTTGAATGCCCCGGATTGTTTGCCCGCCGTGCCGTAAGGTCCAGCGGCTTTGGCGTAAGTGGCATTGCGGGTTGCTGGCACCACAGCGTTCAGCGCGCGCTCCACCAGCACCGTGCGACGAATCAGACTTTCACGGCGCTCGGCCAAGCCATCAGCAATGGCTTTCAAACGCAATTTAAGGGTGGGATTTTTCAGCTCTGTCGGGGACAGGCGCTGCACAAGCTGTGCGCAATCCAGGGTCGCCTGTTTCAGTGCGGCACTGGCTGACAACAGTGCGTCTGGCTCCCCGCTCACAAGGGCTGAGGAAATTGCCAGAAAATGAGTTTCAACCGAGGTGAGTCCGTGTTCAATGGGAGCAGGAATCAGCATGCTGCAACTCCCCGTGCATCCAAAGCCGTTAAATCCGTGAGCGGTCCAGCATCTCCTGCGCGTTGGACAGCAGTTTGTCGGCGATCGCTTCGGGGTTGACTACAAAAGTACCTTGCTTGATGGCCGCCCGAACCGAGTTGACCTTGGCCATGTCGACGTCCGCCGGCTCGCCGCGCTTGGACGCTTCCAGCGTACGTGCCAGCGACGACACCGTCACAGCCACACCGGCTGATTGCGTGCTCTTGGCGGCTGTGGCTGTGGCGTTTGCACTCGCGCTCTGGCTGGCCTTGGGCAAGGCAGCCTGTGCGGTAGTGTTGACCGAAACCGGGTTGTCTGAAGGTTGACCTATTTTCATCGTGCTCTCCAAAACTACTGTTTGTGTAGCCTCGTAGGATCACTATCGGCCTAATTCGGACCGACTTTAATCTTATTTTGACACGATGCCCGGCGCTCATATCGCCATCCTGATGGTGCGGTCGTCCAGGACAATGCCTGACATCACCCGCCCGTTGTCCATTTTCACCCGGGCCGACTGCCCTACATAGCCGGCCGACAAGGCCTGCCCGGCAGAGGTGATCTGAAAGCCGACGCCCTGCGCCACGACCCTCACTTGCGCACCGGCCGGAAACACCTGAGCCGCCCGGGTCATGCCCTGGCGCAGTGCCTGACCCGCGGTCAGCGAGCGCGAGACCACTTGCCCCACCCACTGGGCCGGGGTGCCCAAAATGGGGCTGCGCTCCTGAGCCCAATCGACTTCAGCCTCCATGGCATCGTCTTCGGTCAACACCGTGCCTGGCAGCACATTGCCCTTCACCACCCAAGCCGGGCCAAAGGCCTTGATCGTCACTGGCAAGAAAACGGTCCAGCGAGACGCGCCCTCCAGGCAGCGCACGCCCAAGCGGGTTTTTCCCCACAACTGGCTGCCGGCGGGAATATAGGGCTCCACCCTGGCGCAGGGCGCCAACTTGAGACGCGAACTGAGTTGCCCCACCTCCACTTCAAGTCGCAGCGGAACCGCCGCTGACGGCCGAAGGCTCGATACCGCCGTGTCCAGCCACTGCTGGGTTGCCCGAATAACGGCCGACTCGGTGTCGGCCTCTGGCGCGGTGGACTGCGCCTGTGCCGCGCCCGACAGGGCCAGGCCCGCAAGCAGCAAGCCCAGGGCGCTCCGGCGCGCAGGGGTGGTATTTAGAGATAAAAGGAACATGGCAAGCCTCCAGAGGGACCACACGACTATAAAAATGACCCAGTCTGGCGAACAAGCCAAGTGACGGCTTTTTACCCGTCTTATCGAGGTTTAGAAAACCAGGTCGCTTTCCATAATCACGTCTCAGCGGGTCTTGACGCCACAGTGGCCAGACCGGTATTTGAAAGTTGAGGTGTTTGATGTTTGCGAATATGACCAGCAATTTGGACTTCCATTCGAAGGCCCTGGTGCTGCGCGCCGAACGCCAGCGCACCATTGCCAGCAACATTGCCAACGCTGACACCCCCGGCTATGCCGCCCGCGACCTCAACTTCAAAGAAGCCATGGCCAACGCCACGGGCGAGTCGTCTGCCAACCTCAGAGCGGCGGGCAGCAACACCGCCGGCAGCGCAGCGGGCACCACCCACCCCAAACACATTGCCTTGGCCGGTGGTACGGGGACTTTGGGCGGGCCCTCGAATTTGGGCTACGTGGCGCAAAGCCAGCCCAGTGCGGACGGCAACAGTGTGGACCTGGACCGCGAGCGGGCCAACTTCGTGGACAACTCGGTCCGCTACGAGTCCACCCTGCGCTTTATCAATGGCAGCGCCAAGAGCCTGCTGAGCGCCATTCAAGGCCAGTAAGCGCCAAACGCCCCTTTCGGAGACGCCCCATGTCCATGTTTTCCATCTTCAATGTGTCCGGCAGCGCCATCAGCGCCCAGTCACAGCGCCTGAACGTGGTGGCCAGCAACCTGGCCAACGCCGACGCCGTGGCCGGGCCCGACGGCAAAGGCTACAAAGGCCGCCAAGTGGTGTTTGAGACCGTGCCCATGGGGTCGGACGCATCCTCAGGCGTCAAGGTCAGCTCTATTCAAGAGAGTGACTTGCCCTTGCGCAAGATGCACAACCCCAGCCACCCCTCGGCCGACGCGGAAGGCTATGTCACCCACTCCAACGTCAACCCGGTGGAGGAAATGGTCAACATGATTTCGGCCTCGCGCTCTTACCAGAACAACGTTGAAGTCATGAACACGGCCAAAACCCTGCTGCTTAAAACGCTGCAGATGGGCCAGTAAAAACAACCGGAACTTGCCATGATCACTGGAACCTCCTCCACCACATCGTCCACTGCCACGGCCTCATCGAGCACCACCGCGGCCAGCGACGCCAACGCCTCGCAAGACCGGTTTTTAAAGCTGTTGGTCGCGCAGCTGAACAACCAGGACCCGATGAACCCGATGGACAACGCGCAAATGACCAGTCAGATGGCGCAGATCAA
>CAZLRQ010000052.1:0-12116 GCA_964562035.1 uncultured Rhodoferax sp.
AGCACCGCGCCGCGCGGCGACAGGTTGCCGCGCAGGATGCACATGCTGCCGTCCGCCACCAGCGGGTTGTCCAACGGGCGGATGACTTCGGCGTTGTAGATGGGCGCGTCCACCACGTTGTCCCAGATCGACTTGCCGTTGACCGTGAGCGCGTCCTTGTGCGGCAGCAGGCCGCCCTCGCCCATGCGGCGCAGCACGCCGGGCAGACCGCCGGCGTAGTAAAAATCTTCCATCAGGAAGCGCCCCGACGGCTGCAAGTCGACCAGCGTGGGCGTGCCCTTGCCCACGTTTGTCCAGTCTTCCAGCTCCAGCGGCACGCCAATGCGCCCGGCAATGGCCTTGAGGTGAATCACCGCGTTGGTGGAGCCACCAATGGCGGCGTTGACGCGGATGGCGTTCTCGAACGCCTCGCGGGTGAGCACCTTGGAGAGTTTCAGGTCTTCCCACACCATGTCCACAATGCGCATGCCCGACATGTGCGCCAGCACGTAGCGGCGCGCATCCACCGCCGGAATGGCGGCGTTGTGCGGGAGCGAGGTGCCCAGCGCCTCGGCCATGCAGGCCATGGTGGAGGCCGTGCCCATGGTGTTGCAGGTGCCCGCCGAGCGGGACATGCCCGCCTCGGCCGACATGAACTGGTTCAGGGTGATTTGCCCGGCCTTGACCGCTTCATGCAGCTGCCAGACCACGGTGCCCGAGCCAATGTCGCGGCCCTCGTGCTTGCCGTTCAACATGGGGCCGCCGGTGACGACGATGGTGGGAATGTCACAGCTGGCCGCGCCCATCAGCAGCGCGGGCGTGGTCTTGTCGCAGCCCACCAGCAGCACCACGGCGTCCATGGGGTTGCCGCGAATGGACTCTTCCACGTCCATGCTGGCCAGGTTGCGCGTGAGCATGGCGGTGGGGCGCAGGTTGGACTCGCCGTTGGAAAACACCGGGAATTCGACCGGGAAACCACCGGCCTCGGAAATACCGCGCTTCACATGCTCGGCGATCTTGCGGAAATGGGCGTTGCAGGGCGTCAGCTCGCTCCAGGTGTTGCAGATGCCGATGATGGGCTTGCCCTGGAACTCATGGTCGGGAATGCCCTGGTTCTTCATCCAGCTGCGGTACATGAAGCCGTTTTTGTCAGCGGTGCCGAACCAGGCAGCGGAGCGCAGGGGGCGTTTGGGCGATTGAGACATCGGGTCGCTTTCTTTTCAGAGGGTGATCACTAGCGGCCGGATGTTAGACGTCTGAACGATGCGGCACAAATGAATATTTACGCGCTATTGATATCTAAAAATATATCAATCTGAAGCAATTCGCGGTGATTGAGATAAGGGTTTCCCCCAATTCAACCCGATGACGTACTCATCATACCATCACACCACGCCAGCAGCGTCTTTCAAAACCGACCTGCTTTCACTCGAATAACCTGGAATCTGGAAATGACTACAAGCATCGCCCTGTTGGGTGCCGGCGGAAAAATGGGCTGTCGACTGGCCAAGAACCTGCAAGGTTCGGGCTATCAAGTGCGCCATGTGGAACCTGGCGCCGGTGGCCGCCAGCGCCTCAAAGACGAATTGGGCATTGACTGCCTGCCCCTGGAAGACGCGCTGAACGGCGCCCAGGTGGTGATCCTGGCCGTGCCTGACACGCTGATTGGCAAGGTCGCCGCCGAAATTTCACCGCAACTCAAGGCCGGCACCATGCTGGTCACGCTGGACGCGGCTGCGCCGTTTGCCGGGCATCTGCCGGACCGGCCTGACCTGGTTTATTTTGTGGCCCACCCCTGCCACCCGCCCATCTTCAACGACGAAACCACCCCAGAAGGGCGGCGCGACTACTTTGGCGGCGCCCACGCCAAGCAGTCCATCGTCAGCGCCTTGATGCAAGGCACCGATGACGATTTCGCGCTGGGCGAAGACATTGCGAAGGTGATTTACCAGCCCATCCTGCGCTCCTACCGCCTCACGGTGGACCAGATGGCCCTGCTGGAGCCCGGCCTGTCCGAAACGGTTTGTGCCACGCTGCTCGATGTGATGCGCGATGCCATGGACGAGGTAGTGGCGCGCGGCGTGCCCAAAGACGCCGCGCGTGACTTCCTGCTCGGTCACATGACCATCCTGGCCGCGGTCATCTTCAAGGAAATCCCGGGGCAGTTTTCTGATGCCTGCAACAAGGCCATCACCTTTGGCAAGCCGCGCCTGATGCGCGACGACTGGAAAAAGGTGTTTGACCGCGACGAAATTGCCGAGAGCATTCGCCGCATTACCTGAGTTTGCGTGTTCCCTGCCCGGCCGACGCTGCCCCAGAAGCCGCGCGGTCGATTCCCCTCGGCGTTCTCAGCCGGCCTTCACTGGAGACAACCATGACCCGTTCCCCCTTTCGCCTCGCCGCCCTGGCCACCCTGATGGCTTTGGCCAGCACGGCCGGTGCCCAAACCGTCCTGAAGATTGGCTACACGCCCCCCAAGGACTCGCACTACGGCGTTGGCGCCACCACCTTCTGTGACGAAGTCGAGAAAGGCACGCAGGCGCGCTACAAATGCCAGCACTTTCCCAACTCGGCACTGGGCGGCGAGCGCGAGATGATCGAATCGGTGCAGCTGGGCACCCAGGACCTGGTCAACACGTCGACCGGGCCGCTGGGCAACTTCGTGGCCGAGACGCGGGTGGTGGATATTCCGTTTCTGTTTCGTGACTACGACCACGCCCGCAAGGTCATGGACGGCCCGATTGGCGCGGATCTGCTGAAGAAGATGCAGGCCAAAGGGCTGGTCGGCCTGGCCTGGACCGAAAACGGCTTTCGCCACATCACCAACAGCAAGCGCGCCATCACGCAGGCCAGCGACGCGGCCGGCCTGAAAGTTCGCACCATGGAAAACAAGGTGCACATGGAGGGCTACCGAACCTTCGGCCTGATGCCCACGCCCATGCCGTTCCCGGAACTCTTCACCGCCATGCAGCAAGGCACGGTCGACGGCCAGGAGAACCCGATTCCCGTCATCCTGGCGTCCAAGTTCTCGCAAGTGCAAAAACACCTTTCCCTGACCGGCCATGTGTACTCGCCAGCCGTGCTGATTCTGTCGCCTGCGGTCTGGGACAAGCTCTCTGAAGCGGACCGCAAGGTGTTTCTCGGCGCGGCCCAACTGGCCTCAACGGCGCAGCGCAAGCGCGTCAATGACGACGAAGCCAACGGCATTGCCCAGCTCAAACGCGACGGCATGCAGGTGGTGGAGAAGGTCGATGGTGAGAGCTTCCGCAAGGCGGTCATGCCCGCTTATGCCAACTTCGCCAAGGAATTCGGAGCGGACCGCATCGCCGCCATTCAAGCGGTCAAGTAAACCCCGCGGCGGCCCGCCGACCCGCAGGCCGCCTGTTCTCCAACGCTCGCCACACCCGACCATGACACGCCTTGCCCCCCAACTCAACCTCATTGCCGGCGCGCCCTGTGCCGCCGCATCAGGCCTCAGCCTGAACGTGATCGACCCGGCCGACGGCGCTGTCTTCACCACCTTGCCGCGCAGCGATGGACGCGACGTGGACGCCGCCGTGACCGCGGCGCGCGAGGCCTACCACGGCGCCTGGGGGCGCACCACCGCCACCGAGCGAGGACGCACCCTGCTGCGGCTCGCCAACCTGATTCTGCAAAACCACGCCGAACTGGCCGCCCTGGAGTGCCGCGACACCGGCAAACCGATTCAGCAAGCGCGCGGCGACATCACCGCTTGCGCGCGCTATTTTGAGTACTACGCCGGCGCAGCCGACAAGCTGCATGGCGAGACCATTCCCTATGTGCAAGGCACCACCGTGATGGCTGTGCGCGTGCCGCATGGCGTGACCGGTCACATCATTCCCTGGAACTACCCGGCGCAGATTTTTGGCCGCTCGGTGGGCGGTGCGCTGGCGGCAGGCAATGCCTGTGTGGTGAAACCCGCCGAGGACGCCTGCCTGACCCCCCTGCGCATTGCCGCGCTGGCGCTGGAAGCCGGACTGCCCGCAGGCGCCCTGAACATCGTGTGCGGCCTGGGCGTGGAAGCCGGCGCGGCGCTGGCCAGCCACCCCGGCATCAACCACATCTCCTTCACGGGTTCGCCGCAGACCGGTACCGCCGTGGCGCAAGCCGCCGCGGTCAACCACATCCCGGTCACGCTGGAACTGGGTGGCAAGTCGCCGCAAATTCTGTTCGCTGACGCGGATCTGGACCTGGCGCTGCCCGTGGTGGTCAATGCGATTGTGCAAAACGCCGGCCAGACCTGTGCCGCCGGCAGCCGCGTGCTGATCGACCGCGCCATTCACGCCGAGGTCATGGCCCGGCTCAAGGCGCGCTTTGAAGCGCTGACCACCGGCCCCGGCGCGCAAGGCCCGGACTGTGGCCCGCTGATCAACCGCAAACAGCAGGAGCGCGTGCAGGCCATGGTGGACGCCGCCTGCCGCGACGGCGTGCAAGTGGCGGCGCGCGCGCGCCTGCTGCCCGACGCGCCAGCCGGCGGCTTTTACTTTGCCCCCATGCTGCTCGATAACGTCGCCCCAGCGCACCCGATTGCCCAAAACGAGGTCTTTGGCCCTGTGCTGACCGCGTTGACCTTTGAGGGCGAAGAAGAAGCCATCGCCATGGCCAATGGCACGCCCTTTGGCCTGACCGCTGCGGTCTGGACGCGCGACGGTGCAAGACAGTTGCGCGTGGCGCACCGCATTGACGCCGGCCAGGTTTTCATCAACAACTACGGCGCCGGCGGCGGCATTGAACTGCCTTTTGGCGGCATGAAGCACTCGGGCTATGGCCGCGAAAAGGCCTTTGAAGGCCTGCGCGGCTTCACCACCATCAAAACCATTGCCATTCAACATGGCTGAACCCATCTCTTCGACACCCCAGGAACACACTATGAAAAAACTGCAAGACCGCGTGGCCATCATCACCGGCGCCGGCGGCGGCTTTGGCGAAGGCATTGCCCGGCACTTTGCCGAACTCGGCGCCCGGGTGGTCGTGGCGGACCTGCGCGAAGACGCCGCGCGCACCGTGGCAGCGGCCATTGAAGCCGCCGGCGGACAGGCGCTGGCAGTGAAAGTGGATGTGACCCAAACCGCGTCGGTCGCCGCCATGGTGGCCGACACGCTGGCCCATTTTGGGCGCCTGGACATCCTGGTCAACAACGCTGGCACCACCCACAAGAACCAGCCCATGCTGGAGACGGACGAGGCCACGTTTGACCGGGTTTACGCCACCAACGTGAAAAGCATTTACCTGGGCGCCATCCACGCGGTGCCGGTGTTTCGTCGCCAGGGCGGCGGCGTGATTGTCAACATTGCCTCGACCGCCGGGCTGCGCCCGCGCCCGGGCCTGAGCTGGTACAGCGGCACCAAGGGGGCGGCCATCACGCTCACCAAGGGCATGGCGGTCGAGCTGGCGCCCGACAAAATCCGGGTGGTGGCGATCAACCCGGTGATGGGCGAAACCGGGCTGATCGCCGACTTTCTGCCGGGTGTGGACAGCGCAGAAGTGCGCCAGAAAATCATCGCCACCATTCCGCTGGGGCGTCTGAGCAAGCCGCTGGACATTGCCAAGGCGGCGGCCTTTCTGGCCAGCGATGAGGCCGAGTTCATCACCGGTGTCGCCCTGGAGGTGGACGGCGGGCGCTGCATCTGAGCACGTGCCATGACCACTTACCGAATTGGCGTGATCCCGGGCGACGGCATTGGCCGCGAGGTGGTGCCCGAGGGCCTGCGCGTGCTGGAGGCTGTGGCCAGCCGCTGCGGCTTCGGTATCGCCCTGCAGCACTTTGACTGGAGCTGCGAAACCTTCAAGGCCACCGGGCGCATGATGCCCGAGGACGGCATGGCCCGCCTGCGCGACCACGATGCGCTGTACCTGGGGGCGGTTGGGTTTCCGGGGGTGCCCGACCATGTGTCGGCCTGGGGCCTGCTGATTCCGATCCGCCGGGCGTTTGACCAGTACGTGAACCTGCGCCCGGTGCGCCTGATGCCCGGCGTGACGCCCGTGGTGCGCGACCGGCCGGCCCCGATTGACTTCTGGGTGGTGCGCGAAAACAGCGAAGGCGAGTACTCGCAAATCGGGGGCCGCCAGAATGCGGGCACCGAGCATGAGATTGTGGTGCAGCAGTCGATCTTCACCCGCCGGGCCACGGACCGCATCATGCGCTACGCCTTTGAACTGGCCCGCCGCACGGGCAAGCTGCATGTGACCTCCGCCACCAAGTCCAATGGCTTGTTCTATTCCATGCCGTTCTGGGACGAGCGCTTTGCCGCCATGCGGGCCGAGTACCCCGACGTGCGGGCCGACCAGGACCACATCGACATTCTCACCGCGCGCTTTGTCATGACGCCCGAACGCTTTGGCGTGGTGGTGGCCAGCAACCTGTTTGGCGATATTTTGTCGGACCTCGGGCCGGGCGTGACAGGCACGATTGGCATTGCGCCGTCCGGCAACATCAACCCCGAGCGTCTTTACCCGTCGCTGTTTGAGCCGGTGCATGGCTCGGCGCCCGATATTGCCGGGCAAGGCATTGCCAACCCGATTGGCCAGATCTGGTCGGCGGCGATGATGCTGGACCACCTGGGCGAGGTGGACGCCGGGCGCATGATCGTGCGCGCCATTGAGACGGTGCTGAGTCAGACCACCACCCCGCGCACCCCCGACATGGGCGGCCAAGCCCGCACGCGCGACGTGACCGACGCCATTTTGCAAGCCCTGCCCCACTGAAAGCCCCCTGATGAGCGAACGCATACATGCCAGCTACTGGCTGGAAACCGGTGACGACCCGAGACGGGCCGCCGAAGTCATTGCCGGGGAGCAGTCCAGCGGCACCTTTTTGGCGCTGCCCAACGAAACCCCCGCCCTGAAGGAGCGCTCGGGCGCCCGCATTGAGCGCCTGGAGGTGCTGGAACAGGTGGGCCAGCCCAGCTTGCCCGGGGGCATGGCCAGCAGCGTCTACACGCGCTGCCTGCTGGAACTATCCTGGCCCATCGAAAACCTGGGGCCCTCGCTGCCCAATTTGATGGCCACCATTGCCGGCAACCTGTTTGAGTTGCGCCAGGTGTCAGGCCTGCGCGTGCTGGACCTGAAACTGCCGCCTTCGTTTGCCAGCGCCTATGCCGGGCCGGCCTTTGGCGTGGCCGGCACGCGGCGCCTGGCTGGCGTGGAACACGGGCCGCTGATTGGCACCATCATCAAGCCCAGCGTGGGCCTGGACCCCGAGCAGACGGCGGAGCAGGTGCGCCAACTGATTGACGGCGGCATTGACTTCATCAAGGACGACGAACTGCAGGCGGACGGCCCGCACTGCCCGTTTGAGGCGCGCGTGCGCGCTGTGATGAAGGTGGTGAATGACGCCGCCCAGCGTGACGGGCGCAAGGTCATGGTGGCCTTCAACCTGACGGGCGACCTGGACCAAATGCGCCGCCGCCACGACCTGGTGGTGGCACTGGGCGGCACCTGCGTGATGGCCAGCCTGAATGCGATTGGCCTGGTGGGCCTGACCGAGTTGCGGCGCCACGCCAGCCTGCCCATCCATGCCCACCGCTGCGGCTGGGGCGCGCTGACCCGCAGCCCGGCACTGGGCTGGGACTACGCGCCATGGCACCAGATCTGGCGTCTGGCCGGGGCCGATCACCTGCATGTGAACGGCTTGTCCAACAAATTCAGTGAACCCGATGCCAGCGTGATTGCCGCTGCCCGCGCCGTGCAAAAACCCCTGTTCGCCGACCAGCCCATGACCGTGATGCCCGTCTTCAGCTCCGGCCAAACCGGCTTGCAAGCGCCCGGCACCTATGCCGCGCTGGGCAATGCCGACCTGATCCACGCGGCCGGTGGCGGTATTTTTGGCCACCCCGGCGGTATTGCGGCTGGCGTGAGCGCCTTTCGCCAGGCCTGGGAAGCGGCCATGTCCGGCATTGCGCTGGACACGCACGCCCGTGACCATGCCGAGCTGCGCAGTGCGCTGGAGTTTTGGTGAGTACCGCGCGGCCGGACCCGGCCTGGCCCGACGGCCTGCTGCTCACCTACTACGGTGACGACTTCACCGGCTCGACCGATGTCATGGAAGCCTTCACGGCAGCCGGCGTGCCCACGGTGCTGTTTTTGCGCCCGCCCACGGTCGATTGGCTGCAGCGCTTTCCTGATGTGCGCTGCGTGGGCCTGGCCGGGCAATCGCGGGGCCGCAGCCCCGAGTGGATGGCGCACGAACTGCCCACCGCCTTCGCCAGCCTGGCCGCCCTCGGCGCGCCCATCCTGCAGTACAAGGTTTGCTCCACGTTTGATTCGTCCCCGACCGTGGGCTCGATTGGCTGTGCGGTGGATCTCGGTGTGCCCCTGATGCAGGGCAACTGGTCACCCATGGTGGTGGGCGCGCCGCGCCTCAAGCGCTACCAGGCCTTTGGCCATTTGTTCGCCGCGGTAGACGGCGTGGGTTACCGGCTGGACCGGCACCCCACCATGTCACGCCACCCCGTCACGCCCATGGCCGAGTCCGACCTGCGCCGGCACCTGGCCGCACAGACGCCACGGCGCACCGAGTTGATCGACCTGGTGCAGTTGCGCGCAAGCGGCGCCAGCGACCGGGTGGCGTCACTCGCGGGTGCCGACGTGCCGGTGGTGCTGCTCGACGTGCTGGACGAAGAAACACTGACCGCGGCCGGTGAACTGGTCTGGACGCAGCGCGGTGCCGGCCTGTTCACGGCATCGTCCTCGGGCCTGCAATACGCGCTGGCGGCGCACTGGCGGCGCCAGGGCCTGCTGCCCGCCGTGCCCTCGCTGCCCACCGCCTTGCCGGTGCCGGCCATCGCCGTGGTCAGTGGCAGTTGTTCGCCGGTCACAGCGGCCCAAATTGCCTGGGCCCAAAACAACGGCTTTCACACCGAGCGCCTGAACCTGCCACGCCTGCTGGACGCCCATGACAGCGCGGCCGAAGTGGCGCGTGCGGTGACCGCCGCGGTGCACGCACTGGGTTGCGGGCTCAGCCCCCTCGTGTATTCGGCCGCGGGGCCCGACGATGCCGCGGTGCTGCAGTTTGATGCCACCGCCGCGCACGCCGGTCTCACCCGCAGTGACGCCGCACAGCGGGTGGCCGCCGGCTTGGCCGAGGTGATGCGCCAGCTGCTGGCGCGCGTGCCACTGACGCGCGTGGTGGTCGCTGGGGGTGACAGTTCGGGCGAAGTAGCCACGGCACTGAACATTGCCGCCCTCAGCGTGGTGGCGGGGCTGGCGCCCGGTGCGCCGCTGTGCAAGGTGTGGTCGGAGGACGCCCAACGCGATGGGCTGGAGATTGTGCTCAAGGGCGGCCAGATGGGGTCGCAGTCGTTCTTCGGGGCGGTCCGGGCAGGCCACCTGCTTGACTAATGGATAATGAAAATGCCCCTGTAGCACCCTCTTTGACCCCACGCCTTAGCCCTCTTCCCCCATGATTCCCGAACAGATTCAACGCCGCAAGCTCTACCAGGAAGTGCTGGACCGGCTGCTGGAGCGCATCCGCAGCGGCGAAATTCCGCCGGGCTCGCACCTGCCGTCCGAGCGTGAACTGATGGAGTTTTATGGCGTGGGCCGTCCGGCGGTGCGCGAAGCCTTGCAGGCGCTGGAGCGCTCGGGCATTCTTGAGATTTCGCATGGCGAGCGGGCACGCGTGGTCATTCCCACGGCCGAGCGGCTGATCGAGCAACTCGCCGGCGGCGCCCGCCACCTGCTGCACAGCCAGCCCGACATGCTGGCGCACCTGAAGGACGCACGCGTGTTCCTCGAAGTGGGCGTGACGCGCCTGGCCGCCGAGCGCGCCACCGACGACGACATTGCACGGCTGAAGCAGCGGCTGGACGAACACCGGGCCTCGGTGGGGCGGGTTAACGAGTTTTTGCAACTGGACATGGCGTTTCACCGGGAGATTGCACGCATCAGCGGCAACCCGATTTACCCCGCCATTCTGGAAGCCCTGTTTGGCTGGGCCATTGAGTACTACCACCCGCTGGTGCGCGCGCCCGGCGCCGAGGCCGTGACCCTGACCGAGCATGCGCGCCTGTTCAATGCCATTGCCGCGCACGACCCGGACGCCGCCGAACTGGCCATCCGGGAGCACCTGACGCGCGCCAACGCGCTGTACCGACAACTGGACGCCACGCCTCAGCCCTAGGCCATGACGGACCCTGACGCGGCCCGACGGGCACAAACCCGGCTCAAAACCCGCCAGATGTTCTTGCTGATGGCGCTGGACGAAGCGCGCAACCTGCACCAGGCGGCAGCCGCCACCAACATGAGCCAACCGGCAGCGTCCAAGATGCTCAAAGACATTGAAGACCTCTTTGGCGTGCCGTTTTTCGAGCGCCTGCCGCGGGGCATGCGGCCCACGCTGTATGGCGAAACCATGATTCGCCATGTCCGCATGGCCCTGGCCAACCTGACCCAGGGCCAGGACGCACTGGCCACACTGCAGGCGGGTTTGTCGGGGCAGGTGGACATCGGGGTGATCATCACGCCGTCCATGACGCTGGTGCCGCAAGCCATCGCCCAAACCAAGGCGGAGGCACCGCGGCTGTGCATCGGCGTTGAGGTGAGCACCAGCAACACGCTGGTGGCGCAACTCAAAAACGGTCAACTGGATTTTTTGATTGCCCGGATTCTGGAGCAGGAAGACGAGTCCAGCCTGCTGTACGAGGACCTGTCCGAAGAGACCGAGTGCGCCGTGGTTCGTCTCGGGCACCCCATGCTCGGGCGGGACGACCTGACCCTCAAGGAGCTGTCCACCGCCAGTTGGGTGCTGTCACCGCGGGGCAGCATCCTGCGCCACCGGTTTGACATGATGTTTCGGCGCAGCGACCTGGAAACACCCACCAATGTGGTGGAAACCACGGCCATGTCCGTGATCAAAAGCGTGCTGCAGCAAACGGATTTTCTGCACATCATGCCGCTGGAGGTGGCCCGCTACTACGTGAATTCCCGCGAACTGGCGATCTTGCCCATTGACCTGCCCTGCACCATGGACAGTTTCGGCATCATCATGCGGCGCAACCACCTGCTTTCGCCGGGCGCGCAATTGCTGCTGTCGCACATTCGGCGCATTGCCGCGGTGATGTACCCACCCAGCCCACCAGACCGCTAATCCGTATACCCGCCGACCCGCTGGTCACAAGGGCGGGCCCTGCCCATGCGCAAAGCAGCCGGGCAAACCCCTAGATACAAACTGGCACGTGCATTGCTAGCATTCGCTGTAGAACTTGACCATACGGTCAGATTTAACAGGAGTTGCCCCGTGTCCACCTCATCCTCTCCCGATATTCGCGCCGGCCGCCTGAGCGCCGCCGACTATGCCAAAGCCTTCAGCGACGCCACCCCGCGCTTCACCCCCGCGCAAGCTGTGCTGGAGGCCGAACGCTGCCTGTACTGCTATGACGCCCCCTGCGCCACCGCCTGCCCCACCAGCATTGATGTGCCCTCGTTCATCCGGCGCATTGCCGAGGGCAACCTGCGCGGCTCGGCGCGCGCCATTCTGGAGGCCAACCCGCTGGGCGGCATGTGCGCCCGGGTGTGCCCCACCGAGAACCTGTGCGAGGCCGTGTGCGTGCGCACCACCCAGGAAGGCAAGCCGGTGGCCATTGGCCGCCTGCAGCGCCATGCGGTGGACGCCCTGATGGAGAGCGACAAACCCCAACTGTTCACCCGCGCCGCCGCCACCGGCAACAAGGTGGCGGTGGTGGGCGCCGGGCCGGCCGGGCTGGCCTGCGCCTACACCCTGGCGCGCCAGGGCCACGATGTGGTGGTGTTTGACGCCAACCCCAAAGCGGGCGGGCTCAACGAATACGGCCTGGCCAGCTACAAAACTCCGGACAACTTTGCCCAAGCCGAGGTGCAGTGGCTACTGGCCATTGGTGGCATCGAGATTCGATCCAGCTGGAAACTGGAAACTGCCGACCAACTGGCCGCACTGCAACGGGACCATGACGCCCTGTTCCTGGGCATGGGTCTTGCCAGCACGCACCAGCTTGGCTGCCCCGGTGAAAATTTGATGGGTGTGCAAGACGCGACCGCCTTTATTGCCACACTGCGCCAAACCGACGACCTCGCCACCCTGCCCGTAGGCCGGCGCGTGGTGGTGATTGGCGGCGGCATGACCGCCGTGGACGCGGCCACGC
>CAZLRQ010000053.1:0-12051 GCA_964562035.1 uncultured Rhodoferax sp.
GACTTCATGTCGCCCTTGCGCAGCACCGGGCCGGCTTGCATGCAGCTGTGCATCTCGTCGCCGGTGCGGTCCAGGAAGCCGGTGTTGATGAAGGCCACGCGGCTGGTGGCGGCTTCAATGCAGGCTTTCAGGTTGACGCTGGTGCGGCGCTCTTCGTCCATGATGCCGAGCTTGACCGTGCTGTCTTCCAGGCCCAGCATCTTCTCGACGCGGCTGAACAGTTCAGCGGCAAACGCCACTTCAGCCGGGCCGTGCATTTTGGGCTTGACGATGTAGACCGAGCCTTTGCGCGAGTTGCGAATGGCGTCTTTGGACGTGCGTTTCAGGTCATGCAGGGCGATGGTGGTGGTGACCACGGCGTCCATGATGCCCTCGGGAATCTCGCGCACGTCACCCGCCTTGTCGGTGTACAAAATGGCCGGGTTGGTCATGAGGTGGCCGACGTTGCGCAGGAACATCAGCGAGCGGCCGTGCAGAACCACTTTTTTGCCCTTGCCTGAGGCGGGGGTGTAAACGCGGTCGGCGTTCAGGCCGCGGGTCAGCGTCTGGCCGCCTTTCTCGAAACTCTCCACCAGCGTGCCTTGCAAGATGCCCAGCCAGTTGCTGTAGGCCAGCACTTTGTCGTCGGCATCGACCACGGCCACGGAGTCTTCCAGGTCGAGGATGGTGGACAGCGCGGCTTCCAGCACCAGGTCGCTCACGCCAGCGGGGTCGCTGCCGCCAATGGCCGTGCTGCGGTCAATGATGAGGTCCAGGTGCAGGCCGTTGTGCTGCAGCAGCACGGAAGAAGGCGCTTTTTCGTCGCCCTGGAAGCCGATGAACTGCTCGGGGTTGGCCAGGCTGGTGTTGGCGCCATCGGCCAGTTTGATGGCGAGTTTGCCGCCCTTGACGCGGTAGCCGACCGCGTCAATGTGCGAGCCTTTGCGCAGCGGCGCCGTGCGGTCCAGCACGTTGCGGGCGTATTCAATGACTTTGGCGCCGCGCTTGGGGTTGTAGCCGCCTTTTTTGCCGACTTTCTCGCAGCCCTTGGCCTCGTCAATCACGTCGGTGCCGTACAGCGCGTCGTACAAGCTGCCCCAGCGGGCGTTGGCCGCGTTCAGGGCGTAGCGTGCGTTCAGCACGGGCACCACCAACTGGGGGCCGGCTTGCAGGGCGAGTTCGGCATCGACCTTGGCGGTGGTGATCTTCACCTTTTTGGGCGAGGGTACCAGGTAGCCAATTTGCTCCAGAAACGCACGGTAGGCCGGCATATCGGTGATGGGGCCGGGGTGCGCGCTGTGCCAGGTGTCCAGCTCGGCTTGCAGGCGGTCACGCTCGGCCAGCAGGGCGATGTTTTTGGGCGCCAGGTCGGCCACCACGGCGTCAAAGCCTTTCCAGAACTTGGCCGCTGTGACGCCCGTGCCGGGCAACACTTTGGTTTCAATGAATTGGCACAGGTTGCTGGCCACTTGCAGGCGGTGTTTGACGGTGCGTTCGGTCATGGTGTGAGACTCTGGTTAGGGATGAAAAAGGATTGAAAAAACGGGCGGGTCACGCGGGCATGGCGGCCGGGGCGGGGAAAAAAGCCAACACATCGCGCAGGCTGGTGCCGCTGCGGGTGGGCTGGGTACCCAGCTCTTCAAAAGGCAGATGGTAGCGGTTGACCCACAGCGTCTGGTAGCCAAACCAGGTGGCGCCCAGCGCGTCCCACGCGTTGCAGCTCACAAAGGCAATTTGGGCCGCCGGCAAGCCCAGCGCCTGCTCGCCCAGGGCGTAGGCATCAGGGTGGGTCTTGTATTTGCGCACCGGGTCCACGCTGATGATGTGGTCGAGCAGGCCGTCCAGCCCGGCCGATTTGACCGCCAGCTTGAGCATGGCCGCATCGCCATTGCTCAGAATGCCGGTGGGCACGCCCTGCGCCTTGAGCGCGGTCAGCACTGGTTTGTTTTCAGGGAAGGCGCTCAAGCTGCGGTACTGGTTCATCAGCCGCTCAATGGCGCTGCCGTGCTGGGTGTCAAAATTTATGCCAAATTGGCCTCTAGCCCCCGTGGGTGTTGCCTGAGTAGCTATCTTTTTAATGGCGTACACCAAGGCGGCCCGGGTCAGCTCCCAAAAGGGCTGGTAGTGCGCACCGTGGTTGCAGGTGGTTACCAGCCGGGTGTACTCAATTTGCTTGTCCCGCCACAACACGCTCAGCGCCTGGCCCTGGCCGGGGAACAATTGCTCCGCCACCAAGCCCACGCTGTACACGTCGAACAGCGTGCCGTAGGCGTCAAACAGCACCGCGCGCGGGGTCTCGAACACATGCGCTTTGGCTTTGCTGAGCGGGGTTGCATTGGCTTTAGACATGCCTGAATTCTATTTAATACCCACGCATTGATTAACTTTCAATTTATCTGTTTATCCATGACAAAAATGGTGGTAATCTAAATTCTTTACCCAAAGCGCTGCGCACGGTTTGACGGCGCTTTTGATGCAATCCCCTTTTTAAAACTGTCCGCCCGATGAGTAATCCCACTGCTGCTGCCCACCACCTGCCCCTGACCGGGCTGCGCGTGGTTGAATTTACCCACATGGTCATGGGCCCCACTTGCGGCATGGTGCTGGCCGACATGGGCGCCGAGGTCATCAAGGTCGAGCCCATTGAAGGCGACCGAACCCGCCACCTGCTGGGCGCCGGCGCGGGGTTTTTCCCCATGTTCAACCGCAACAAAAAAAGCATCGCCATTGACTTGCATCAGCCAGAAGGCGCGGCCGTGGCGCGCCGGCTGGCGGCTACGGCAGACGTGGTGCTGGAGAACTTCAAGCCCGGCACCATGGCCAAGTACGGGCTGGACTACGCCGCGCTGTCGGCGGTTAATGCGCGGCTGATTTATGTCAGCCACAAGGGCTTTTTGCCCGGCCCCTACGAGCACCGCACCGCGCTGGACGAGGTGGTGCAAATGATGGGCGGCCTGGCCTACATGACCGGCCGGCCCGGCGACCCGCTGCGCGCGGGCACCAGCGTGAATGACATCATGGGCGGCATGTTTGGCGCCATCGGGGCGCTGGGGGCCCTGATTCAGCGCGGCATCACCGGCCGTGGGCAAGAGGTGCAAAGCGCCCTGTATGAGAACAATGTGTTTCTGGTGGGGCAGCACATGCTGCAGTACGCCATGACCGGTCAGGCCGCGGCGCCCATGCCGGCGCGCATTTCCCCTTGGGCGGTGTACGACGTGTTCACCGTGAAAGACGGCGAGCAGATTTTTCTGGCCGCCGTGAGCGATGCACAGTGGCTCACTTTTTGTGACGCCCTGGGCTGGCCCGACCTGAAAGCAGACACGACACTGGCCACCAACAACGACCGGGTGCGCGCCCGCCCCACGCTTATGCCGCTGCTGCGCGAGCGTCTGGCGCAGCGCAGCGCCGCTGAACTGGCTGCTTTGCTGGAGGCGCACAAACTGCCGTTTGCCCCTATTCGCAAACCCGAGGAGCTGTTTGACGATGAGCACTTGCTGGCCACCGGTGGCCTGGCTGACATCACCCTGCCCGATGGCGCGCGCGCTGGCCAGACGGCGCAAACCACCCTGTTCCCCTTCACCATGGATGGCGCACGTTTGGGCGTGCGCCTGTCGCCGCCCACCCTGGGCCAGCACACGGCCGAGTTGCTGGCCGCGCTGGGATGCGAGGCCGCCGAGGTGGACGCTTTGCGGGCCAGCCAGGCCGTTTACGGCTAGTGGCCCGGCATGGCCAAGTTCAAGCAACTCGAATCCTTTGTGTCGGTGGCGACCCGCGGCAGCCTGACCGCCGCCGCGTTGGCCGAAGGGGTGGCGCCGGCCATCATGGGGCGCCGGTTGGACGCCCTGGAAGAGCGTTTGGGCGTGAAGCTGCTGGTGCGCACCACCCGGCGCATGACGCTCACCCATGAGGGCAGTGCGTTTCTGGAGGACTGCCAGCGCCTGCTGGCCGACTTTGCCAATGCCGAGGCCAGCGTGTCGGCCGGTGGCGTCAAGGCCAGCGGGCATTTGCGCATCACGGCGCCGGCGGGTTTTGGGCGCCGCCATGTGGCGCCGCTGGTGCCACGCTTTCGCGAGCAGCATGCCGACGTCACCATTTCATTGAACTTAAGTGACCGCGTGGTGGACCTGGGGGGCGAGAGTTTTGACTGCGCGGTGCGGGTGGGCGACATGCCCGACTCGTCGCTGGTCAGCGTGCGCCTGGCCGACAACCGTCGCCTGTGCGTGGCCACGCCTAACTACCTGAAGCACCACGGCGTGCCGCAGCACCCGCATGACTTGGCGCGGTTTGACTGCCTGACGCTCTCCAGCGAGGCCTCGCAAACCCGGGGCTGGGTGTTTCAGGTGCCGCAGGGCGACGGGCACGAGCTGATTCACCTCAAGCCCGGTGGGCCGCTGAATTGCTCGGATGGCCAAGTCTTGCATGACTGGTGTCTGGCGGGCTACGGCATTGCCTGGCGCAGCACCTGGGAGGTGGAGGCCGAAATCACCGCGGGGCGGCTGGTGCCGGTGCTGGAGGCTTTTCAGGCGCCGCCCAACGGCATTTACGCCGTGTTTCCGCAGCGCAAGCATTTGCCGCTGCGCGTGCGCTTGTGGATTGACTTTTTAAAGCACCACTACGGTCACGCGGGGTTTTGGCAGGCGGGTTGACCCGCTGCGGGCGTCCCAAGCCGGCCTGCCGGCGTGGGACGTGGGCCATCAGCCTTTGAGGCAGCTGCTCATGAATTTCTTGCGTTCATCGCCTTTGAGGGCTTTGTCGCCGGCGTCCTTGTTGCAGGCTTTCATTTTTTCCTGCTGAGCCGTTTTCTTGTCGGACGTTGGGGCACCTGCGGGTTTGGCGCTCAGGCAGTCTTTCATGAAGGCCTTGCGTTCGTCCCCGGTTTTGCCGCTGGCCTCTTTATTACAGGTGGCCATTTTGTTTTGTTGCGGTGTTTTGGCGGGGGCGGGGTCAGCCGCCTGGGCCGCACTCACAGACAGGGTCAGGCCGAGGGCGAGGCTGGTCAAAAACAGATTCATGGTGATTCCTGGGTTGGTTAGCGGAGTCGTTGAAGGGCTCGACGTGAATTCCACCACACAAGCCGCCCGGACACAAATGAGCCGGGCCGGCCAGGCCAACCGCGGTCGCAGGGCCGGCCGGGCGCGCCCGTAAAATCCGGCCATGCTGTCTGTAAAAATTGAACTCCTCAACGCCTTGGCCCACGCCCTGGAAAAACTCTCCCCCGGTGCGGGTGCCAAAGCCGCCTTTGAATCGCCCAAAGTGGCGGCCCACGGCGATCTGGCCACCACGGCCGCCATGCAACTGGCCAAGCCCCTCAAACTCAACCCCCGTCAGTTGGCCGACAATTTGCGGGCCGAACTGCTCGCCGCCGCGCCGTTTCAGGCCTGGGTCGACGCCATTGACATTGCTGGCCCCGGTTTCATCAACATCAAGCTCAAGCCTGCGGCCAAGCAGCAAATCGTGCGCGAGGTGCTTAAGCAAACCGCGCAGTTTGGCGTGCAGCCGGCCACCGGCCACCGCATGCTGGTGGAGTTTGTGTCGGCCAACCCGACCGGCCCGCTGCATGTGGGCCACGGCCGCCAGGCCGCGCTGGGCGACGCCATTTGCAGCCTGTTCCAGACCCAGGGCTGGGACGTGCACCGCGAGTTTTATTACAACGACGCGGGTGTGCAGATCAACACCCTGGCCATCAGCACCCAGTTGCGCGCCAAAGGCTTCAAGCCAGGCGACCCCGAGTGGCCCGAGCAGGCCTACAACGGCGACTACATCGCCGACATTGCGGCCGATTTTTTGGCCAAAAAGACCGTCAAGTCGGATGACCGCGAGTTCACCGCCTCGGGCGACGTGGACGCGCTGGACGACATTCGCCTGTTTGCCGTGGCCTATTTGCGCCATGAGCAGGACCTGGACTTGCAGGCTTTTGCGGTCCGGTTTGACCACTATTACCTGGAGTCCAGCCTGTACCTGAGCGGCAAGGTCGATGGCGTGGTGAAGAAGCTGCACGATGCTGGCAAGACCTATGAGCTCGATGGCGCGCTGTGGCTCAAGTCCACCGAGTACGGCGACGACAAGGACCGCGTCATGCGCAAGGGTGACGGCACTTACACCTACTTTGTGCCCGATGTGGCCTACCACATTGCCAAGTGGGAGCGTGGGTTTGAGAAGGCCATCAACATCCAGGGCACCGACCACCACGGCACCATCTCAAGGGTGCGCGCCGGATTGCAGGCCGCTGGTGTGGGCATTCCCCAGGGCTACCCGGACTACGTGCTGCACACCATGGTGCGCGTGGTCAAGGGCGGTGAAGAGGTCAAAATTTCAAAGCGCGCCGGCAGTTATGTCACGCTGCGCGACCTGATCGAATGGACCAGCAAAGATGCCGTGCGCTTCTTTCTGCTCAGCCGCAAACCCGATACCGAGTACACCTTTGACGTGGACCTGGCGGTGCAGAAGAACAACGACAACCCGGTGTACTACGTGCAGTACGCCCACGCGCGGATCTGCTCGGTGCTGGCGGCCTGGGGCGGTGATGAAGCCAGCCTGGCAGCCGTTGATTTGTCGCCGCTGGACAGCCCGCAGGCGCAAGCCCTGATGTTGCTGTTGGCCAAGTACCCCGACATGCTGAGCGCCGCGGCGCAGGGCTTTGCCCCGCACGATGTGACGTTCTACCTGCGCGAACTTGCAGCCTGTTACCACAGTTACTACGACGCCGAGCGCATTCTGGTGGACGATGAGGCGGTCAAAGTTGCGCGGCTGGCGCTGGTGGCGGCCACCGCGCAAGTGCTGCGCAACGGCTTGGCCGTGCTGGGCGTCGGTGCCCCGCGCAAGATGTAATCAATTTAAAAGGCAAGGCATGAAGCAGCAACGCGGCGGGACATTTCTCGGGTTCATTATTGGTGTGGTGGTGGGGCTGGGCGCTGCGCTGGCCGTGGCCGTTTACGTCACCAAGGTGCCCATTCCTTTTGTCGACAAAGGTCAGAGTCGCTCCAACGACCAGGACGCTGCCGAAACCCAAAAGAACAACGGCTGGGACCCCAATGCCCCGCTGTATGGCAAAAACCCGGTCAAGCCGGCGGCGCCGGTCGCCCCTGCGGAGGCGGCTTCCGCTCCGGCCGAGGGTGTGGTTAACGTCGCCCCCGCCACCCCGCCCAAAGCAGAGCCCAAGCCTGCGGTGTCGGCCGACCCCCTGGGTGACTTGGCCAATGCGCGTGCCAGCACCAGCGGCACTGCGGAGCCCTTTACTTATTTCGTTCAGGTTGGGGCGTTTCGCACGCCCGAGGATGCCGAGAGCCAGCGCGCCAAGTTGTCCTTGGGCGGCGTGCAGGCGCGGGTGTCCGAGCGTGAGCAGTCAGGTCGCACGGTCTACCGCGTGCGGGTGGGACCGTTTGACACCAAGGACGAGGCCGACAAAACCAAGGCCAAGCTCGATGCCAGCGGCCTGGAAACCGCGCTGGTCCGGGTCGCCCGTTAGGCCGTTGACTGAACCTTTTGGTGTGACCCGTGTCGGATGGTTTTAACTGGAGTATTTGAAGATGAAGCGTCGTGATTTTTCTTTGGCCTGTGGTGCTGCGGCTGGCGCAAGCTGGTTGCCCTCGGGCGCCTTGGCACAGGGCAAGCCGCCCCAGGCGGGTACGGACTATCTGGTGGTGGAGCAGCCCGCTGGCGTTGAGGCCCCGGCCGGGAAAATTGAGGTCGTGGAATTCTTCTGGTACAGCTGCTCGCACTGCAATGCCTTTGAGCCCGCGCTGGAGGCCTGGATCAAACGGGCGCCCAAGGATCTGGCCATTCGCCGTGTTCCGGTGGCTTTTCAGGACAGTTTCGTGCCGCAGCAGCGTCTTTTCTACACCCTGGAGGCCATGGGTCTGGTGGACAAGTTGCATGCCAAGGTGTTTGCCGCCATTCATGTGGAAAAGCAAAACCTGTCCCGGCCCGAGCAAATCGTGGATTGGGCGGTCAAGCAGGGCGTGGACAAGGCCAAGTTCCTGGAGCAGTTCAATTCCTTCTCGGTCTCGACCAAGGCCACCCGGGGTACCCGCCTGCAGAATGCTTACCGCGTAGAGGGTGTGCCGGCGCTGGGCGTGGCCGGGCGTTTTTACACCGACGGCTCGTTGGCCAAGAGCATGCCGCGCGCCCTGCAGGTGGTGGAGTTTCTGGCCGACAGCGTGCGCGCCGGCCGCTGAGGTTCATCGGCTTGCCGCCCGGGGTTTGGGCGGCGGCTGGTTGACTGTTGCGATTTCTCAACCAGCGCTTGCAACAGGCGCTGCTTGCCTCTTTCGGTGGCTACAATCAAAAGTCAAGAATTAATGCAAGATTCGTGCCTTTATGAAACCACTTCTGTTCCCCTGTTTGTTGACCGCGGCCATTGCCCTGTTCGGGGGAATGGCGCACGCTGACAAGGCCGACCGCGACCAGCCCATGAACATCGAGGCTGACGCGCTGCGTTATGACGACGTGCAGCAGACCAGCGTATTCACGGGCCGGGTGGTGCTGACCAAGGGCACCATTGTGATCCGGGGGACCCGGGTGGATGTGCGCCAAGACCCCGCGGGCAACCAGTTCGGGCGGGTCACGGCCGAGGCCGGCAAGCTGGCGTTTTTCAGGCAAAAGCGCGAAGGTCTGGACGAGTTCATTGAAGGCGAGGGTGAGCTGATCGAGTACGACAGCAAGCTCGATACCGTCAAGTTCATCCGAAATGCCCAGCTGCGTCGCTACCGTGGCGCCACACTGGGAGATGAATTCACAGGCGGCGTCATCGTCTACAACAACACCACGGAAGTCTTCACGATTGACGGTGCAGCCGCCACCCCCGGTGCGGGCAGCGCGGGCAAGACGGGCCGCGTGCGCGCCATGTTGACGCCCCAACCGGCCGAAGCCGGCTCAGCTGCGGCACCCGTCCCGGGCGCGGCTTCTCCTGCACCCGCACTGCGCGCCACGCCCACCTTGAAAAAGGTTCTCCCGTGACGAGCACCGCGTTGGCACCAGACGCCCCGGCACGGTCCGGGCTTGACGCCACCGAGAGCCGGCTGGAGGCGCGCCACCTGCAAAAGGTTTACGGCAGCCGCAAGGTGGTCAAAGACGTGTCGCTGACCGTGCGCAAGGGCGAAGTGGTGGGCCTGTTGGGGCCGAACGGCGCGGGCAAGACCACCTCGTTTTACATGATCGTCGGGCTGGTGCGGGCCAGCGCCGGGGACATCACCATTGACGGCGAATCCATTGAGCACATGCCCATTCACCGCCGGGCGCGGCTGGGCTTGAGTTACCTGCCGCAAGAGGCGTCCATTTTTCGCAAGCTCAATGTGGAAGACAACGTGCGCGCTGTGCTGGAGTTGCAGCACGACGCTGCAGGCAAGCCGCTGAGTCACCCTGAAATTGAAAAACGCCTGACGGATTTGCTGCAGGACTTGCGTGTCGAGCACCTGCGGGAAACCCCGGCGCTGGCGCTGTCCGGTGGTGAGCGGCGCCGGGTTGAAATTGCCCGGGCGCTGGCCACCCAGCCGCGCTACATCCTGCTGGATGAACCCTTTGCCGGTATTGACCCAATTGCCGTGATCGAGATCCAGCGCATCATCAATTTCCTGAAAAACCGGGGCCTGGGGGTCTTGATTACTGACCACAACGTGCGTGAAACCCTGGGTATTTGCGACCACGCCTACATCATCAGCGATGGCACCGTGCTGGCCCAGGGCAGTCCTGCCGAGATCGTCAACGACGCCAATGTGCGCCGTGTCTATCTGGGCGAAAACTTCAAGATGTAGAACTATGGCCCCCATGTTTGTCACTGCGTGTACTGCACGGCCCCCCAAGGGGGTAGGGCCTTGCTTGGGGCGGCCCTGCGCTGCGGCCTTGACTCGTGCGCTCGACTCTGTGGTGCGCGCATGAAGCAAGGCCTGTCACTGCGGGTGTCGCAGCATCTGGCGCTCACGCCCCAGCTGCAGCAGTCCATTCGCTTGTTACAGCTTTCCACGCTGGAGCTCAGCCAGGAAGTGGAGCAGATGCTGGATGAAAACCCGTTTCTGGATCAGGGGGCGGATGAGGCGCCGCGCGAGGAGTTTGGCCTGGCCGCCGTGGACACCCCGGTGCGCAACGAAGACATTGAAGCCGAGTCGGCGCCGCACGCCGCCAGTGACTACGTGGCTGAAACCCGGGTGACCAGCGAGAGCGACACCGAAGTGACGCCGTTGTCCGCTGACGACGGTCAAAGCTGGGAGGGCGATGGCAGCGCCTCAATGTCGCCCGACGACAGCGAGTGGGGGGGCGACGCCAAGGCCCACAGCAACAACCTCAACGGCGATGACGAAACCGATGTGACCGAACTGGCCCGTGGCCAGGTGTCGCTGCAAAGCCACTTGCACCGCCAGGCGTTGGCCTTGCGCCTGAGCGAAGAAGACGGGGCGGCGCTGCGGTTTTTGATCGAATCCCTGAACGACGACGGCTATCTGGAAGACTCCTTGTTGTCACTCGCCCAAGGTCTGGCGGGCAGTGACGAGGCCGAGATCGAGCAACTGGTGCACCACTTCACTGTGGCGCTGTCCTTGCTGCAGAGTCTGGAGCCTGTGGGCGTGGGCGCGCGCCATTTGGCCGAGTGCCTGACGCTGCAACTCAAGGCCGTGCAGCAGCAGGCCGTGACCGACCCGGCCCGCAATGCCGTGGTCAAGGTGGCGCTGCGCGTTTGCGCCCAGCCCATGGATTTGCTGGCCCGGCGCGATATCAAGCGACTCATGCAGGTCTGTGGCACCACCGACGCGCTGGTGCGCGAGGCCATTGCCCTCATTGGCCGCCTGGAGCCCAAGCCCGGCCGGCGTTTTGTCGATGTGGAGCGCAATGTGGTGGTGCCTGACGTGCTGGTGGTGCAGGTGGGCAAGGGCGCCATGGCCAAGTTTCAGGTGCGCCTGAACGCCGATGTCATGCCCCGCCTGCGCGTGCATGACATTTACGCCAATGCCCTGAAACAGCATAAAAGCGGGGGCAGTGAGGCCTCCAACTACGCCGCGCTACAGCAGCGTCTGCAGGAGGCGCGCTGGTTCATCAAGAACATTCAGCAGCGTTTTGACACCATCCTGCGCGTCAGCAACGCCATTGTGGAGCGGCAAAAAAGCTTCTTCCAGCACGGCGAGTTGGCCATGCGCCCGCTGGTGCTGCGCGAGATTGCCGATGAGTTGGGCTTGCACGAGTCCACCATCAGCCGCGTGACCACCGCCAAGTACATGGCCACGCCGTTTGGCACCTTCGAGTTGAAGTATTTCTTTGGCTCGGGGCTGGGCACCGACTCGGGCGGCAACGCGTCCAGCACCGCTGTGCGCGCCCTGATCAAGCAATTTATCAGTGCCGAGGCACCGAAAAAACCGCTCAGCGACAACCAGATTTCTGAAATGCTCAAAGAGCAGGGCATCGATTGCGCGCGGCGCACCGTGGCCAAATACCGCGAGGGGCTGCGCATTGCCCCCGCCTCCCTGAGAAAAGCACTCTGATCTGCACCCCGTTGCCCACAGCCTTTGTGCTGGCCCGGGTGGACTTTAGTTAGGAAATTTTTGTGAATCAACTTCAATTGTTTTTACCCTGCGCCGCCGGCGTTGAGGACTACCTGGCGCCCGAGATTTTGCGCATCACGGGTCTGCCGCCAGGCTGCATCACCAAGCAGCGTGGCGGGGTGGCGGTGCGCACGTCCATGGCGCACGCCATGCTGCTCAACCTTTACAGCCGCCTGGCCCAGCGCGTGCTGGTACTGCTGTCTTACACCGAGTACCGCAGTGAGCAGGACCTGTACCGCGCCGCCAGCGAGGTGGCGTGGGAGCGCTGGTTCACGCCCAAAGAGAGCATCAAGATCGAGGTAACGGCGCAGCACAGCCCGCTCACCTCGCTGAACTTCGCCGCCCTCAAGATCAAGGACGCGGTGTGCGACCGCTTTCGCGTCACGGCCAACGGCGTGCGCCCCGACGTCAACACCCAGTGGCCCGACGTGCGCATCTACACCCACCTCACCACCGACAGTTGCTCGCTGTACATCGACACCTCGGGCGAGCCCTTGTTCAAGCGCGGCTGGCGTGAAGACAAGGGCGATGCGCCCCTGAAGGAAACCCT
>CAZLRQ010000054.1:0-12023 GCA_964562035.1 uncultured Rhodoferax sp.
GTTAGGGTGTCAGTCGTGTTCCCTGCCACATGGGCAATGGAGCCTTTTTGGTAAAAAGCTTCTGCCGATGTCGGGGCTATTGTCAAGGCTTGCTCTGCCGCCGCACTGGCTTCCTTGAACTGGCGCGCCCGGATGCGAATGGGGACTTCAGCCAGCCAGACGGCGGGCAGACGGGTGTCAATAGCGCGAGCGTCTTCGATGGCTTTCAAGGCGCTGCGCGTGTCACCCAAATCTGAGTTGGCACCCGCTTTTATCAGCAAAAGTTGCAACTGAACTGAGGCGGGGAGTCCGGCCAAGCTGAAAAGCTGTTGTTCAAGAACTTGTTTGTGTTTGCCCTGCTGAACATAGGCCTGACCCAGCAAAACGACGACTTCGGCGCGGTTAACTCCCAGCCGGAGCGCTTCCGTCAAAGCCACCTCAGCGGCAGCCATATCTCCGTTTTGGAGTAACGCTTTGCCCAGGAGCACCTGGACTGGAAGCATGCTTTTGTCAATTTGCAGCGCGTTTTTCAGCTGGATGATGGCCCCGTCGAGGTCTTTCTTCTCAAAACGAGTCAGGGCGTCCTCGTAATAGTTGGAGGCTTTGCTGTCGGCGGCACCTGCGGCACAGGGGGCCATGGCACCCAGCGCTGTCAGCATGGCGAGGGTGAGCGCTCGCAGTTGTGTCGATTGGCGAATTCGGGTGGATCGTTGTTGAGGCATAAGGAGGCTCGGATAACGGAAAACTGAGTTAAATCAATGGTAGCGTATGTAGGCAAAGCGCTAATGCAGGACACTGGCGCTCGGTGCACAGGGTCTTGGCCTGTGCTTGCATGGTTTGGTGGGTATGACGGCGCGACGCCGGGAGATTACGAATGATGTTCAAGCCGATTTTCAAATGGTGTGTTGTGTTGGTATGGCTGCTGAGCGGCCCAGCCAGTGCGGATATTGGCGATGCCATTGCCCGGGTCAAGCCGTCTGTGGTGATTGTGGGGACTTACAAGTCAACCAATAGCCCCCGCTTTGCCTTGAGGGGGACGGGTTTTGTGGTTTCTGCCAGCAATCAGGAAACCAGTAACCTGGTAGTGACCAATGCCCATGTCCTGCCGCAGCCGGCACAAGACGACATTGACGCGGCCTTGGTGGTTCAGGTTCGCGGGACGGGCAACGATTTGCAGATGCGACGGGCGACAGTGCTTGAGGTGGACAAAATTCATGACTTGGCGCTCCTGCGCATGGAGGGTGCAGGCGTGTCAGCCGCCAATGTGCGCCATTCCGACAGCGTTCGTGAGGGGCAGTCGGTTGCGTTCATGGGCTTTCCGATTGGTGGCGCGCTTGGCTTTTCGCCGGTGACGCATCGGGGCATGATCTCGTCAATTGCCGCAGCGGCTTTGCCGACACCCACTTCGCAGCAACTTAACGCCCAAGTCATCCGAAGCTTGCGCGGCAACGACAGTTTTGACATTTTTCAACTGGATGGCACTGCTTACCCCGGAAACAGTGGCGGCCCGCTGTTTGACCCGCAGGGCGGCGACGTGCTGGGGGTTGTCAACATGGTGTTCATCAAGGGCACCCGGGAGTCCGCGTTGACGCACCCGTCAGGTATCAGTTACGCGATACCTTCACGCTTTGTGCTGGCGCTGTTGCAGCGCTTTAAAACCGATTGACGCTATGGTTCGCGTCACAAGCGCTTAGTCCAGTAAAAATTGGGTGGCGTTGGTGAGGTCTTCATGGGTGGTACCTGCTTTCAGTACGCCCACCAGCTTGCGCCAAGCGAGGTCGGGCTCGTAGAGCTTGAAGCCATAAGAGCCATGCGTACCGTTGTGTCGCCCGCGAATCACCATCGCTTTCATCATGGAGCGCTCATCCTTGCCCAAGCGGATACTGGCTTGCCCCCAAACATTGACGGGCAGGGGCGATTTGGAGTGCGCCAAAAAGCCGTCATCCGACAGCTCAACTACCCGCAAGGCATAAACGTCGGTCTTGGTGGCACCCACGGCTGAAAAACTGCCCGGGCATTTGAGTGAGTACCGTTGGTGCTTGCGCTGGCGGGCTTGCAGGTTGGATTCCGAGAACACCGCGGGCAACACAGCCTGGTAATCCGGCAAGTTGTAGATGGAGTGCAGCAGGCCACGCTCACGCTCATCCAAATTTCTGAAAGTGGGCGTGGATTGATTGAAAAAATAGTCCAACAACGCGGGCGTCATGACAGGGTCGTTGGTGGTGAAGTAGCGCCGCCCTGGCATGACGATGTTGCAGAGCTTGCTGCGCATGAAGTACTGGTACAGGTTTTTGCGGCGGGGTTTGCCGCCATAGATGCGTTTGAAAATAACCGGTGATTGGTGCAGGTCGACACTGGCACCCACGGCTGGCGCGCCGTTGGCAAAGTCATAGTTGTCGACAGATGCCTGTTTGAGCCGTTCAAAAAACAGCAAAGATTCGTACATCTCAATTCGGTTCGGATTGACCGCAATGACCAAATGCCGGGTGTCAAAGAAGGTCGTGCAGTAGTCGTACATGAACTTCATCAAGGGGAAGAGAATCGAGCCCCCGGTGTTTCTGAACTTGGGGTGCACCGCCAGCGCGGACACTTCAGCGATCCGCCCTTTCTTTTCACGCACTTCCTGCAAGTCAAACACGGACTGCAGGGGGAAACCAAAGACGCTCTCCCGAATCAGCGACAGGGTGCCGACCACCTCGCCATCAAACTTGGCACAAAGTGTCGTGGTCGTGGGCAACGCATGGTAAACGGTGACTCGCATGCCCGACGGATGGGGCTTCATGAAACCACTGCCGACATAGGCGTCGTGCAACAGTTTGAAGCAGGCCTCCAATTCCTCTTTGGTTTCTGCGATTTTGAGGACCAGTCGCGCGTCAGGTTTCGGATTGCAGTCGACAAACGACCGGTACACCGCAAACCGCAAGGGTCGGGGGAAAAAGGAAAAAACCTTTCTGAGGGAGTGATGCAGGAGCCTCTTGAAGCCTGCTACACGCGATTGGCTCATGTCGTCAGAAACCGGGTAGCGTTGTCAAGGTCGTCATGGGTCGCCCCGTACTGCATGGCGTTGACAAATTTTTTCCAGGGCAAGTCAGGCTGAGCCACTTTGAAGCCATACGCACCCGTGGCGCCTTCAACTTTGGTCCAGACCGCCATGACCTGGATGCTGGACTGCTCTGATTTGCCCAGCTGAATACTGGCCTCGCCCCACGTATGAAGCGGCAAAGGTGTGCTGGATACCGCCTGAAACCCGTACTCGGACAGTTCGATGACCATGAGTTTGAAGTCAAGGTGTTTTTGAGACACATCGACATGAAGAACACCCGGGCATTTGACGGAGTAACGTTCGTGCTGGCGCAGGTTGTATTCATCGTTCGATGTTGACGGTGCGGCAGGCAAAACCGATTGATATGCCGCAAGGTTGTAGATCGAATGCAACAGTGCTTTCTTTCGGGTTTCCAGATTGGCAAAAACCTGCGTGCGCTGGTTAAAAAAATAATCCAGCAGGGCAGGGGTCATCACGGGGTCGTTGGTGGTGAAGTAGCGTCGACCGGGCACCACGATGTTGGGCAAGACCGTCTTGACAAAATAGTGGTGCAAATTCCGCCGAGGTACCTTTCTTCCGTACGCTTTTTCGAACACTGCGGGCGCGTGGTACAAGTCCAGCGAGGCACCCACCGCCGGCGCGCCGTTGGCAAAGTCGTAATTGGAAATTGTGTTTTCTGTGAGTCGTTCAAAGAACAGCAGAGACTCATACATCTCGATGCGGTTCGGGTTCACGGCAATGACCAGATGGCGGGTATCGAAGAACGCCGTGCAGTAGTCATACATGAACTTCATCAGCGGGAACAGTATGGCGCCCCCGGTTTTGCGGAACTTGGGATGCACCGCAAGTGCGGACACCTCAGCCAGCTGACCTTTGCGGATGCGGACCTGATTCAGATCAAAGATGGCTTGCAGTGGAAAGCCAAACAGGCTTTCCCGAATGAGCGACAAGGTGCCCACCACTTCACCGTCGAATTTGGCGCACAGCGTTGTCGTTGTGGGCAACGCGTGGTAGATCGTGATCCGCATACCCGACGGGTCTGGCTTCATGAAGCCGCTGCTGACGTAGGCGTCGTGCAGCAGTTTGAAACAGGCCTCAAGCTCTTCCTGGGTCTCTGCGATTTTGAGCACCAGACGAGGGTCCGGGTTCGGATCGCAATCCACGAACGAGCGGTAAATCGCAAAACGAATGTCGTGCGGCAAAAATGAAAATAGCTTGCGAAGGCTTTGGTGTACTGCCTTTTTGACTTGCGAGTTTTTCATTGAAGTGGCCTTTGCACGAGCTTGATGGTCAACGCTCAACGACCATACATGTCTTCAAAGCGAACAATATCATCTTCACCCAGGTAAGAGCCTGATTGCACTTCGATCATTTCCAGTTCAACCCGCCCCGGGTTCTCCAGACGGTGCGTGGTACCCAGCGGAATAAACGTCGACTGGTTTTCCGAGAGCAAAAAGGTTTCGGTCCCTTTGGTGACCTTGGCTGTGCCGCTGACCACAATCCAGTGTTCCGCGCGGTGGTGGTGCATTTGCAAGGACAGTGTGCCGCCAGGTTTAACCACGATGCGTTTGACCTGGAAACGCTCACCGGCGTCCACGCCGTCATACCAGCCCCAGGGCCTGAAGACCTTGCGGTGGATGTTGCTCTCGGCCCGGCCCTGCTTTTTCAGGCGGTCGACGATTTTCTTGACGTCCTGGGTCTTGTCTTTGTGGGCGACCAAAATTGCATCGGCAGTTTCCACAACGACCAGATCGCTCACGCCCACGCAAGCCACCAGCCGTCCTTCGGAGAGTGCCAAGGTGTTTTGGCAGTCTTCCAGCAACACATCACCTTGGGCGACATTGCCCGCGCTGTCTTTGGGCAGTACTTGCCACAGGGCGTCCCAGGCCCCGACGTCAGACCAGCCGGCGCTCAGCGGAATGACCACGCCCGGTGGCAGCGTTTTGCTGCTTTCGCCCATTGCACCAGTGCCTGATGCAATGCGCTCCATCACCGCGTAGTCGATGGAGTCGCTGGGGCAGTTGGCAAAAGCGTCTTTGCCGACCCGAATGAATTCGCCATCGGTGGACCCCTGGTCCCATGCCTGCTGGCAGGCCGACAAAATATCAGGCCGGCAAACCCCCAAGGCTGCCAGCCACACGGAGGCCCGCATCATGAACAGCCCACTGTTCCATAGGTAGGAGCCTGCATCCAAATAGGTTTGTGCTGTGGCCGAGTCTGGTTTCTCGACAAACCGGGCAATCAGCCGTGCCTCGGCGGGGTCTGTAGCGCCCGCGGGGCTGGCGTAAACGCCGCCCGACTGGATGTAGCCGTACCCGGTTTCGGGCGCGTCGGGCGTGATGCCAAACGTGACAATCGCCCCGGCATCAGCCAACAGGGCGCCCTGGCTGACCACATGCTGAAAAGCGGGCTTGTCCACAATGACATGGTCCGCCGGCATCACCAGCAGGATGGGGTCTGCTCCGTCTTTGATAGCTACTAGTGCAGACAGGGTAAGGGCTGGAGCCGTATTTCGCCCTAAAGGCTCGAGCACGATGGTGCCCGACTTGCCCAGCAGGCGCAATTGCTCTGCGATGACAAAGCGGTATTCTTCGTTGCACACGACCATAGGCTGTGCCAATACAGCGTTGGCAATTCCGTCTACCCGCCGTACGGTGGCTTGCAACAAGGAATCCGCGCCAATGAGGGGCAGGAGTTGCTTGGGGTATTTCTCACGGGACAGGGGCCACAAGCGGGTGCCGGAGCCGCCCGACAAAACGATGGGTTGTATTTGCATGGGAAGTGTCATTTTTTGAATCAGGCCCGGGCGTCGCCCCAGCGCAGTTGAGCGGTGTCGTCACCGCGGTACAGGGTATCGCCGTGGCGATCGACGCAGTAGTCGGGCGATACGATCATCTCGTTAAACCGCATGTCGGCCGCAATTCGCGTGTACTCGAACAAAATGCTGCGCACCACCCGTGCGCCCGTGCGAATGTGGCTGCCATGACCAATCCAGGCAGGTCCGGTAATGCAGGCACCGGGCTCAATGCACACGCTGGAGCCAATGTACACAGGTCCTTCAATAGTGACCTTGTCCCACGGAATGCAGGTGTTCAGACCCACCCAGATGCCGGGTTTGACTTCACGGCCCGGCATCTGCATTTCAGCGACTTCACCTTTGAGCACGCGTTGTAAGACTGACCAGTAATCGCTCACCCGGCCAATGTCAATCCATTTGAATGGCCGGTTTTGCGCGAAAAAAGGCAGCTTTTGCTCAACCAATTGCGGGAAGAGTTGGGCGCCAATGTCATACACCGTATCCGGCGGCACCAATTTGAGCACTTCAGGCTCGAAGATATAAATGCCGGTGCTGGCCAACGTTGATTTGGCGTCGGCGGGCTTGGGCTTTTCCTGGAAGGACTGGATTTTTCCGTCAGCGTCGGCCACCACAATGCCGTAACTTTGCACCTCATTCAGCGGCACATCCATGGCAACCACGCTGGCAATGGCTTTCTTTGCCGTGTGCTCGGCCAACGCGGCAGTGATGTCCAGGTCAATCAGGGCGTCACCGCACAACACCAAGGTGGTTTCATCAAAGAACCCACTGAAGTCCTGGATGCGTCGCATGCCGCCGGCTGAGCCAATGGGGCGTGGAAGAATGTCGCCGTGCTCCCGAACCCCTTCATACGAGTAGCCGATCTGCACGCCCCAGCGATGGCCATCTCCAAAATACTCCTCGATCTTTTGGTGGTGATAGGCCACGTTGATCATGATCTCGGTGATGCCATGACGCGCCAGGTGCTCAATCAAATACTCCATCACCGGTTTGCCCAGAATGGGCACCATCGGTTTGGGCAGATCGCGGGTGAGAGGTCGCACGCGGGTACCTTGCCCCGCCGCCAGAATCATGCCTTTAGCCATGGCTGTTCACTTTCCAAAAGGGTTGTCATGGTGTTCTTTTATCCCGAACATGGGTTACGCGCTGGCGTAGCCGTTGGGGTTACCGCTTTGCCAGCGCCAGGCGTCTGCACACATGGTTTCAAGGTCGCGTTGCGCTGACCAGCCCAGAACGGCCAGTGCCGTTGCAGGGTCGGCGTAGCAGGAGGCAATGTCACCAGCACGGCGCTCACTCACCTGGTAGGGCACCGGCTTGCCGCTGGCCTGTTCAAACGCACGCACCATATCGAGCACGCTGTACCCCACGCCCGTGCCGAGATTGACCGCCAGGCATTGGGGCTGTTGGCGTAGTTGCGTCAGGGTCTTCAGGTGCCCCAGCGCCAGATCAACAACATGGATGTAGTCACGCACACCGGTGCCATCTGGCGTGGGATAGTCATTGCCCCAGACATTCAAGAAGGGGCGCCGTCCCACCGCGACTTGGGCGACGAAGGGCAGCAAGTTGTTCGGTGTGCCCTGTGGGTCTTCACCGATCAAGCCGCTGTGGTGTGCCCCGACAGGATTGAAATAGCGCAAGACGCCAATGCGCCAACTGGCGTCGCTGGCATAGAGGGCGCGCAGCATGTCTTCGATCACCAGTTTGGTCTGGCCATAGGGGTTGGTCGCCGACAGCGGGTGGTCTTCTGTGAGTGGCAGACGCTGGGGGTCACCGTAAACAGTGGCAGACGAGCTGAAAACCAGTGTTTTGACGTCGCACTCGGCCATGGCCTCCAGCAGCCGCAGGGTGCCCGCCACGTTGTTGTCGTAGTAAGACAGCGGTTGAGCAACCGATTCCCCCACTGCTTTCAATCCTGCGAAGTGAATGACAGCGGTAGCACCAGATTGCTTTAGCGCCTCAGCCAAGGCCGAACGATCCCGGATGTCGCCCTGTACCAAATTGACTTTTTTGCCCGTGATTTGTGCGACTCGCGCCAACGCTTCGGGTTGGCTGTTGGAGAAATTGTCAAAAACAGTGACCTCATGGCCTGCGTTGAGCAGCTCAACGCAAGTGTGGGTCCCGATGTAGCCGGCGCCGCCTGTGACAAAAATCATGGTGTCTGTTCAGTAGAGAAGGTTGGCCGAAGTTTAGTCGGCAAACCGTCGGCGCAAGACTACATAACCCGCGCTTACATCAGATTCATGCGCCGAGCGGCTTCTGTAAGTTCGGCGCGGAAGTTTGGGTGCGCAATTGCGATCATTTCGCGCGCGCGTTGCCCTGCCGACTTGCCTCGCAACTGGGCCACACCAAACTCGGTGACGACGTAGTTGATGTCGTTTTTGCTGGTGCTCATGTGGGTGCCTGGCGTGAGCATGGGCACGATTCTGGAGATGCTGTCGCCCTTGGCGGTGGACGGCAGCACGATGAAGGCCTTGCCACCGCGTGAGCGGTTGGCAGCCCGTACAAAATCGGATTGACCGCCCGTACCGGAGTAGGGCACGTGGCCCAGACTTTCAGAGCCGCATTGGCCCAGCAGGTCAATTTGCAGCGTGGCATTGATCGCTACCAAGTTGTCATTTTGGGAAGCCAGGTAGGGGTCATTGGTGAAGTCCACTGGGTGAATTTCCAGCGCCGGGTTCCGATCCATCAGTTGGTACAGCCTTTTTGAACCCAAGGCGAACGTCGCCACCATCTTCCCTGGCAAGTAGTTTTTCTTGCGGTTGGTGATCGCACCACTGTCAATCAGCGTCAAGATCCCGTCGCCAATCATCTCGGTGTGAACACCCAGGTCATGTTTATTGGTGAGTTGCATGACCACAGCGTCCGGAATACCGCCGTAGCCAATTTGCAGCGTTGATCCGTCGTCGATCATGTCCGCAACATACTTGCCAATGGCCTCCTGAACGGGACCAATTTGGGGTAAACCAACCTCTAAAACAGGTTCACCGCTCTCGACCAAGGCGGTGACTTGTGAAATGTGAACATGGCAGTTGCCAAGGGCAAAAGGCACGTTAGGGTTCACCTCCAGGACGACGACGCGCGCTTTGGCCACCGCCGCCATGGTGTAGTCGGCACCCAAACTGAGTGAAAAGTACCCGTTTTCGTCCATGGGCGAGGCCATGGAGAAAACTACGTCAGCGGAGATCAACCCGCGCTCAATCAGGCTTGGCATCTCCGAAAAATAGCTGGGAATGAAGTCAACCCAGCCGCTCTGCCCGCCTGCGCGCGTGGCTGAACCGTAAAAGAACGCTACATGGCGCACATGGTCTGCTGTCTCGGGGTCCAGATAAGCGAATTTTCTGACTGCCAGAATTTGTGCCACTTTGACATCATGAAATCTTCGCCGTTGCTCTGACAGGGCCGTCAGCAGTGTCGGTGGCTCGCCAACGCCGGTCGGCACAATGATGAAATCACCGTTCTGAATCTGGTCAAGAGCGTCTTCAGGGGTACCGAGTTTCTTCTGATAGAGGTGCTGAACGGTCATGTGTATCTCTCCTGAGGTGGCGCGTGGCGCCGGCCCACGCATCGCTCAACTACTCAACCGCCCGTTTCAAGGGTGAATGCGGCGTGTTGGTCTTGTCCGAGTGCGTCAACCAGTTGGGGCAATGCCAGTTGCAGCGCTGCTTTGAGGGTGTGCGGTGGGTTAATGATGAACATGCCACTGGCCGGCAGACCAGGGCGCACCACGTCGCCAGCTTCATCCGAGGTCAGTTTGCTGGATTTGATGGTGAGTGTGGCGTTCAGCCATTTCTTTCCGCTTTTGGTGGCCAAGGTTTTAAGCTTCCGTGGCACATCATGCGCTTCCGGGCGCGGAATGATCGGGTACCAAGTGGCATAAGTACCTGTGGCGAAGCGGATCAGAGAGTCCGCCACCATCGCCACCACGCGAGCGTAGTCGTTCTTTATTTCGTAACTCGGGTCGCTCAAGACCAGTGCTCGACGTGCCGGTGGCGGCAGAAACTTTTTGATGCCTTCGAAGCCGTCTTCACGCAAAACAGCCACCTGGCGGCCCGCCTGGAGTTGCGCAATGTTGGCGCTTAAGGTTTTGACGTCGGTTGGGTGAATCTCAAACACCTTCAGCTTGTCACGCTCACCCAGCAAGCGCTGGATGATGAACGGCGAGCCGGGGTACACCTTGTGGCTGTCTTTGTTGTTGAAGCTGGCAACCAAGTCAATGTAGTCTTGCAGAATGGGTGCCAGGCCCGCAGCGATCGACTTGGTGGCGTCAGCCCCTTTTTTAGCCGGTGCGGTTGGGTTTTTCAGGGCGGCCAGCAAGCGCAAGAAGCCGTTGGCCGCCTCACCGCTGGTTTCAGCATAGTCGCCATCCAGCCGGTACAAGCCGGCGCCGGCGTGGGTATCAAAAACGGTCAGAGCCGTGTCTTTTTGGCGCAAATGCCGCAAGATGGCAATGAGCACCGTGTGTTTGAGAACATCGGCATGGTTGCCGGCATGAAAGGCGTGGCGATAACTGAACATAGTGAATTTTAACCGGGTGCGGCCAATATTTGTATAATGGCAGGCTTCGCAGCGCTTTTGTAGCTCCGCGGCGGAGTTAAAACCCCACCTAAGAGATTCCCATCAGAGGAACGCCGACCGTGGAAAAGAGCCACAAGGAAGCTAACCCCTTAGGTTAGGCAAACCCTCTTTTAATCGAGAAATCTCATGACCAAAACTTTCAGCGCCAAATCCGCTGACGTGGTGCACGAGTGGTTTGTGGTTGACGCGACCGATAAGGTCCTCGGACGAGTAGCCAGCGAAGTTGCTCTCCGTTTGCGCGGCAAACACAAGGCCATTTACACGCCTCACGTCGATACCGGTGATTTCATCATCATCATCAACGCATCTCAACTGCGTGTCACAGGCGCCAAGCCCATTGACAAAGTGTATTACAGCCACTCCGGCTACCCAGGTGGCATTTCTGCCATCAACTTCCGTGACATGCAAGCCAAGTTCCCTGGCCGCGCTTTGGAAAAAGCCGTCAAGGGTATGTTGCCTAAAGGCCCTTTGGGCTATGCCATGATCAAGAAGCTCAAGGTGTACGGTGGTGCTGAGCACCCTCATACCGCCCAGCAGCCCAAAGTGTTGGATATCGCCGGCATTTCTGGCGATGCAGTCAAACGGGAGTCCGCCAAATGATCGGTGAATGGAACAACGGTACCGGCCGTCGCAAATCAAGCGTCGCCCGTGTTTTCCTGAAAAAAGGCTCCGGCCAGATCGTCGTGAACGGCAAAGACATTCAAAAGTTCTTTGGCCGTGAAACTTCCATCATGATTTGCAAGCAGCCCTTGCTGCTGACCAACCACGCTGAAACGTTTGACATCATGGTCAACGTGGCTGGCGGCGGTGAGTCAGGCCAGGCTGGTGCTGTGCGCCACGGTATCACCCGTGCCCTGATTGACTACGATGCAACGCTCAAGTCTGAGCTGAGCAAAGCTGGTTTCGTCACGCGTGATGCGCGTGAAGTCGAGCGTAAGAAGGTCGGCTTCCACGGCGCTCGCCGTCGCAAGCAGTTCAGCAAGCGCTAAGCACCCGCTTCGCTCGCACTTGTTGCGAAAAACAGCCGCCACAACGCAAGTTCTGGCGGCTGTTTTCATGGAGAGCTGATAAACCCACATCAGGGGGAGCGTCATAGCGGCGCCCACTGAATGGTTGATCTAATTGCTGTACTATTCTGTAATTGAAATTTAACGGAGCAACCTATGAGTGCCGTCGCAGAAAATATCCAGACTGAAATGCCCACCCCGATTCTTTTCACGGACAGTGCGGCTGCCAAAGTGGCTGATTTGATCGCCGAGGAAGGTAATCCGGACTTGAAGTTGCGCGTGTTTGTGCAGGGTGGTGGTTGCTCGGGTTTTCAGTATGGTTTCACGTTTGATGAAATCACCAATGAAGACGACACCATCATGAGCAAAAACGGCGTGTCGTTGCTGATTGACGCCATGAGCTACCAGTACCTGTTGGGTGCAGAAATTGACTACAAGGAAGACCTGCAGGGTGCGCAGTTCGTGATCAAGAATCCGAACGCACAGTCCACTTGCGGCTGCGGATCAAGCTTCTCGACCTGAAGCCGACCAGCCCAGCCAGTTTTACTCAGGCTGGGTAAATCGCACCAGAAATACGGGCGCCTCGGGCGCCCGTTACTGTTGG
>CAZLRQ010000055.1:0-12001 GCA_964562035.1 uncultured Rhodoferax sp.
GAGTCGTGAGATAATCACGGCTTGCGAAATTAAGGAATCGTGACCGAGTGGCCGAAGGTGCTCCCCTGCTAAGGGAGTATGGGGTGTAGAGCCTCATCGAGAGTTCGAATCTCTCCGATTCCGCCAGGTAGTAAGTAGAAATGGGCCTTCGGGCCCATTTTTCATTTCTGTCCACCATCGCTCTGACCATTTGGATTGATTTGATACATGACGCGAACTCTGACGCGTACCAACCTCCATAGCTCCAGACTGATTCGCGTCCTCACCGACCTGGCGCTGGTAGATGCTGCCGAGCCCGGGAATGGTTTTGCAGAGTCGCTGAGCTTGTGGGTGGATTTCAATCACGCCATTGCCCTGGGTACTTTGCACAATGCGGGCGCTGCCGGCGCAGTGAATCAAGCCCTTGCGCAAGGTAGAGCGACATCCATGACCAGCGCTGCCCTTGGCGACGAATTCACGCGGGTTCGGCTTGGTATGGTGAGTGCGATAGACAAGAGTGGTCCGGCCAGCGTGGCCAGGGCCCAAGTGGAATTGCTTCGAGCCCAACCGGGCGATGTGATGGACAGTGCAACGGCTTTTGATCCGTACCGCCGGTATTACGCTGCGCAGCAACGCGACATGGGTTTGAACGTTCGTGCCTTGCGTACCCAGGTGCGTGCGGTGCTTGCCAAAGCGTCACCGGCGCTCAAGACGCTGGCCGATCTGGATGCTGCATTTGACGGGGTACTCAGTGAGCGCGAGGGCAAATTGCTCTCTAGCGTGCCGTTACACCTGGAACGGCGTTTCGCGCACTTGCGCAAGGCGCATCAAGAAATGCTGGCCGATATCTCTCAAGAGGACGACCCGGCTTTGTGGATGAAGCCGGGCGCTTGGCTGCTGCGTTTTTGCCATGAGATGCAAACGGTACTGCTGGCGGAGTTGGATGTGCGCTTGCAACCGACGCTGGGGCTGATTGAAGCCTTTGATAACGAGATGACGAAATCAAAATGAATAGAAACTTGTTCACAGTCGCCTTTTTGTTGGGCGCGACAGCGGTCGCCTGGGTTGGTGTCGGGTTCATGGGGGGCAACCTTCTGGCCTTGGTGATGACGGTGCTCATTGCGGCGGTCTATGGGTTTGGCGCCTTTGAGCTGGTGCAATTTCGTCAAGCCAGCACCAGTTTGTCTGTGGCGCTGACGGCCATCCCTGAAAAGCCATTCACTTTGGGTGATTGGTTGGCGCGTGTGCATCCCTCCCTGCAGAATTTTGTGCGTTTGCGCATTGAAGGCGAGCGCCTTGGCTTGCCTGGACCGGCCCTCACGCCTTACCTGGTGGGTTTGTTGGTGATGTTGGGCATGTTGGGCACGTTTCTCGGTATGGTGGTGACACTGAATGGCGCGGCCTTTTCGCTGGAAGGCACGGCTGATCTGCAGGCGATTCGCGCCGCGCTGGCCGCGCCCATCAAGGGCTTGGGCCTGGCGTTTGGCACTTCCGTGGCGGGCGTGGCGGCGTCTGCCATGCTGGGCCTGATGTCGGCGTTGAGCCGGCGCGAGCGCATGCTGGTGGCGCAACAACTCGACACCCGGATTGCAGGCAGTCTGCGCGATTTTTCACTCGGCCATCAGCGCCAGGAAACCTATAAGGCGCTGCAATCGCAAGCGCAAGCCATGCCGGCTGTGGTCGCTCAATTGCAGGTGATGATGACGCAGATGGAGCGGATGAGCTTGCAGTTGAATGAGCGACTGCTCAGCAACCAGGACAGTTTTCACACCGAGGTCAAAGGCATTTACAGCGCGCTGGCGGTGTCCGTCGACCATTCGCTCAAGGACAGTCTGACGCAAAGTGCCCGACTGGCTGGCGAGAGCATCAAACCCGTGGTGGAAGCCGCCATGACCGGCATTGCCCAGGAGGCCAGAGTGCTGCATACGCGGATGATTGACACCGCGCAAGACCAACTCACCGGGCTATCTGAGCGCTTCAGCGAAACCGCCTTGACCGTGTCAAACACCTGGACAGCGGCGCTGGCCACCCACGAGCGCAGTAGCGCCAGCATGGTGCGCGACGTGGGCCAGGTGTTAACTACGTTCGCCCAAGATGCCGAGCAGCGTTCCAGCGCTCATTTGGCAGCGGTCAATGAGACCAATGCCAACTTGCTGCTACAGCAGGCGCAGGCCGATCAGCAGCGCCAAGCTGCGTGGACAGCGTCTTTGGCCTCCATGGCCGCCGCGCTGCACCTCGAATGGAAAGTCGCCGGTGCGAAAACGCTGGCCCAGCAGCAGCAAATTTGCAGCACGCTCACTGAAACTGCACAGCAGATCACGACGCAGGCGCAGGCCAGCGCTAGCACCACGCTGGGTGAAATCACTCGGTTGATGAG
This sequence comes from uncultured Rhodoferax sp., assembly GCA_964562035.1. GTDB lineage: Bacteria > Pseudomonadota > Gammaproteobacteria > Burkholderiales > Burkholderiaceae_C > Rhodoferax. Next base: position 2,357 of record CAZLRQ010000055.1, read on the forward strand.
CGGCACCGAGGCGTTGATCAGTGCGCGAATGGCGTCAGAAGCCGACTGGACGGCTCAAAACAGTGAGCGCATGACCCAACTCGCCAGCCTGTTGAGCGTCGAACTTGGCGCACTCAGAGATGAAGAAGCCAGACGCGGCGCGGCCGCCGTGGATCGCCTGGGCGAATTACAGACGGCGCTGACCTCCCATCTGACAACGCTGGGCACGGCGCTGGAAGATCCGATCACGCGGCTCATAGAAACAGCGTCAGAGGCGCCCCGCGCCGCTGCCGACGTCATTGGCAAAATGCGTCAGGAAATGTCGGGCAGCCTGGCGCGTGACAACGAACTGCTGGACGAACGCGCTCGGATCATGGCGACATTGAATTCACTGCTGGACGGCATCCACCATGCCGCTGCAGAACAGCGCTCGGTGATTGACGCGCTGGTGACGTCCTCGACCGTGGCGCTTAACACGGCGGGCATTCAGTTTGCCGAGCAGGTGGGCCAGGAGACTGCCAAACTGTCTGACATTGCCGCGCATGTCACCGGCAGTGCGGTGGAGGTGTCGAGCTTGGGTGAGGCTTTTGGTTTGGCAGTCAGTGCCTTCAATGAGGCCAACGAGAAGCTGATCAGCAACCTGCAACGCATTGAAACTGCGATGGACAAGTCCATGGCCCGAAGTGATGACCAGTTGGCCTACTACGTCGCGCAAGCGCGTGAAATCATCGACCTGAGCGTCATGTCGCAAAAGGAAATCTTTGAAGAATTACGCCAACTCCCGAGCCGGCAGGCCACACTGGCTGAAGAGGTGGGCTGATGATGGACAGTGACGATACCGCGCACAGCGCGCCGGTGTGGGCCGTCTTTGGCGACCTGATGTCGGGTTTGCTGGGGGCTTTTGTATTGATTTTGGTCGGGGTTCTGGGTGTGCAACTGGAGTTGGCCAGCAGCCTGGAGGCCGAGGTGCAAAAGCGACAGATCGAGGAGCAGCGTCGCATGACGCTGGAGAAAGCGCTGGCGGTGCCCTTGGCCACGGGGCGCATCACCTTGAACAACGGTCGCATTGGCATCAGCGGTCGCGTCCTGTTCTCTTTGAATTCTGATCAGTTGCAGCCCGAAGGCCGTCAATTGCTCAACAGCCTGGTGCCCCCGCTGCGGGCATATTTGACTGCACGTGATGAATTGCTGATGGTGAGCGGATTCACTGACGATAAGTCGATACGCGAAGGCAACCACCGTTTTGCGGATAACTGGGAGTTATCGGCGCAGCGCGCGCTGACCGTCACTCGGGCTTTGATTGAAGACGGCATGCCGTCTTCCATGGTGTTTGCGGCCGCTTTTGGGGCTGAGCAACCCATGACCCCCAATGTAGACGAGGCCGCGCGTTCACAAAATCGGCGGGTTGAAATGGCGCCTGTGCCCAAAACCAGCAGTTCCAGAAAACCAGCCGATGAGTGATGTGGACCGCCGTGGTATCCCGGACTCAAACGGGGGCCTGTCGCAGACTGTCAGTGCGGCACTCACCACTTTGCGTCTTTCTGGCGCGGCTGGCTTTGATCCCGTTCGTTGGCATTACCTGCAAGTGCTGTCCGGTCGGGCGAGTGTCCAGCCAGAGCCGGTCAAACGGATTCTTGACGCCAGGCTGGCGCAAGCACTGACAGTTTTCCAGGCGCGCTTTGAGCAGGCCCGAGTCGCAGCCACTGCCGCTATTGACAAAGCGAACCTGCAGCATCCAGATGTCTCAGTTGATGTCCAGGCCTTGTTGGCCGCTGGTGATCTGAAAGGGGTGCATCGGCACATTGCCAGTTTGGACAATCCGGCGCCAGCCGCCTCTTTGCGCGATGTTGTTCGCCAATTGGCCCCCCACGCTGCGTTGCCGGTGGATGCCGGTTTTGACGGCGTGCTTCATGGCGGGAGTAGCTTGCGCCCGGAGCTGAAAGCCACGCGTTATTTCAGGCAAACCTGGTCAAAACTCAGTGTCGACAAACGGGTCACCCAGGCACTGGCTCAGGCGCCCAAGAACGCCGGGCCCATCAATTCGCACCGGCTGGTGCTGCGTTCATTGGCGTTGATGCGCGATATCTCGCCCGACTACCTCAACCGTTTCACGTCGTATGTCGATACCTTGTTGTGCCTTGATCAGTGCGAAAAAAAAGAAAAGCAGGTGCCTGTAAAACAGGCCACTGCCGCGCAAAACAGCAAAAGCACGAAGAGCCGTCGCACGCGCGCCGCTCAGGCGTGATTTACGGCCAAGCTCAGGGGTCGATCGAGGCACTCCACCGGTCGCCCCAATCAGGCTGCGCGCCCTGACGCGCCTTGTCGGTGTCACGCCGGTCGCGCTTGGTCGGGCGGCCCTGGGTCAGACTCAGGGCCGGCTCAGGTGCCAGGCGGCGTTGTTCGGCGGTGGCTGCGCGTAGCGCTATCGACTCGGTGGTTTCTTCAAACAGCAGCGCGGCCACCGACGCGGGACCGCGTTTGTCGCTCACAGCCTTGACCACCACGGTTCGGCTCACCAACCCGATGCGAATATGCAGCGTGTCTCCCGCTTTTACTTCACGCGCGGGTTTGACGGCCACGCCGTTGACCTGGACCCGGCCTTTGTCAATTTCGTCGCTGGCCAGTGTGCGGGTTTTGTAAAAGCGGGCTGCCCACAGCCACTTGTCAATGCGCAGGCGTTCCATTGATTGGATTGTTGGTTTGGTGTTGCAGGGTCACAGGGACTTAGCCGTGCTCTTCTTCATGCAGTGAAATGAGGTTGATGAGGGCGGTCATGACGTCACTGCGAAACCCGATGCGGGCGTTTCCAAAACCGTCACCGCCATTGAGAATCAATTTTTGCAGGTACTCCACACAGTCCCTGTGGCCCCAAAAAACGCCAATGGCTTTGCTGATGCGTTCATGGTGCTTGCTGATCACCAGCATTTCCCGGTCAATGCGGGCCTGGCGTGGAAATTCATGCAAGGCCATGGGGCGCGTGGCTTGATCTTCTGTTTCTGAACTGATGTTTGGAAATCCAACGAAATTTTTTTTCGACATAGCCTGAGGCAAATAGGTTAACGCCGGGATTATTGCCGCTCCACGGTGTGCTGCTGATGGGGCCGGGGCTGCATTTGTGAACAAATCAACAGAAGCGCCTTAAAACGGCGCTTTTTGGTTGATGGCTTTTTCAATGGCCGCCAGCAGGTTTTTGTCGCGTGGCTCCACGGCGCTGTTGAAGCTGCTCACCACCTTGCCGCTGCGGTCAATCAGGTATTTGTGAAAATTCCACTGCGGTGTTTGACCTGTGGCCTTGGCGAGTGAGGCATACAGCGGGTTGCGCCCCGCACCGGCCACCACCGTCTTGGAGAACATCGGAAACTTGACGCCGTAGGTGTTGAAGCACAAATCGGCAATTTGCTGGCTTGAGCCCGGTTCCTGTTTGCCAAAATCATTCGAGGGAAAACCCAGCACCACCAGGCCGCGGGCCTGGTATTTGGCATGCAGTGCTTCCAGCCCTTCATATTGGTTGGTGAAGCCGCAGTAGCTGGCCGTGTTCACCACCAGCGCCACTTTGCCGGCGTATTGGCACAGGTTTTGGGGCGCTTCGTCTTGCAAACGGTTGAACTGTTGTTGCAGGATGGCAGGGCAACTTGGGGTAGCCGGCTGGGCCACGGCGTGCGGTGCGCCCATCAACAGGGTGGCGGCGAAGGCGAGGGGCGCGGTGATGTGGTGGCGTTTCATGGGCAATGGCTTTCTGTGCAAAGGTGGCTTCCCAGTTTATTAAGTTGTGCCTTGTTCTGCCGAGCCAGACGAATAGTCCTGCTATCAAGCCTCAAACACCGTTAACGGCAGTCGCACGATGGTGTCCAAGCCCGCAATATGACCCTGCAATTCCCGGTTATCCAGCTGAATGCTGCCACCGAGGGCCAGCACGATTTCATGGCAAATGGCCAGCCCCAGGCCTGAGCCCGAGCGGGTTTCTCCCGCTGAGAAAGGCTGAAACAAGCGTTGGCGCAACTCGGGCGAAATGCCGGGGCCACTGTCACTGATCACGAGGGTGACCGTTTGGGCGTCATTGAGCAGTTGCACACTCAAGGTCCCGTTGACCGGGCTGTGCCGGATGGCGTTGTGCAGCAGGTTACGCGACAGTTCCCGCAGCATCCAGTCATGCGTGCGCAGCAGGGCAGGGGTGGTTGAAATCTCGAAATCCAGGTCTTTGGCGGCAATCAGGGGTGATACATCCAGCGCCACATCGCGCAGCACCTCGGCCCAGTCGATGGTGCTGGGAGGCGCTTGCTGCACCAACTGCGCGACTTTGGCCAGTGACAACATCTGGTTGGCCAGCACGGTGGCGCGCGCCACGGTGTCGCTGATTTCCAGCAAAGCCTGGCGGGCGTCCACATCGCCGCGCAGGGCGGATTGCACCTGCACCTTGAGGACGGCCAGCGGTGTGCGCAACTGGTGCGCTGCGTCGCGTACAAAGCGTTTTTGGTTGTTCAGCAAATGCCGCAGGCGCGTCATGATGCCGTTGGTGGCGTCAATCAGTGGCAACAGTTCTCGGGGTGCGCCGGGTGCCTGCAGTGGTGTCAAATCGGCCTCGGTGCGGGCCTGCAGCCGGGCGCTCAGCAGACGCACGGGCTGGGTGGCCCGCTGCACCACCACAATCACCACGCCCGCAATGACGGTTACCAGGGCAAACTGGCGCCACAGGGTGTCTATCAAAATCTGGCGGGCCAGCGTGCGGCGCAACTCCAGGGTTTCAGCCACTTGCACCACTGCCATGACGCGGGCACGCGCCATGGCCACCGGTTGCAGCAAAACGGCCACCCGCACCGGGTCGCCCCGGTACACGTCGTCATAAAAATCAACCAGTGCGGCATAGGGCCCGCGCTCGGGCAGGGTGCCTTGCCAAGTGGGCAAGTCAGTGAACCCGTCGATCAACGTGCCCTGAATATCGGAAATGCGGTACACCATGCGGCTGCGGTTGTCGGCCTCAAAAGGCTCCAGCGCGGCATAGGGCACGGTGGCGCTCAGCGTGGCCGCTTCGCCTTCGCCGGAGGCCACAATGTGTTCGCCAATGGATTTGGCCGAGGCCAGCAGGGTGCGGTCGTAGGCCGTGTTCACGGCGCCCAGGGCCTGGCGGTACAGGCTGATGGTGTCCACCACAATAAACAGCCCCACTGGCAGCAAGATGCCCAAGAGCAGGTAGCGCCGCAGCGACAGGGTGCGTGCAGCCATGTCAGTCCGGGATTTTGAGCAGGTAGCCCAGACCGCGCAGGGTCATGAGTTGAGCGCCGGTGGGTTGCAGCTTTTTGCGCAGGCGGTAGACCACCACTTCCACGGCTTCGTATTGCACTTCTGATTCGCCGGGAAACACCAGTTCAAACAAGCGCTCCTTGGAGACGGCGTGGCCTGGTCTGGCCAGCAAGGCTTTCAGCAGGGCCAGTTCGCGCGGCGTGAGGTCCAGTACCTGATCACCATGGTAAATAGCGCCACTATCTTTATCATAGCTAATGGCGCTTATTCCACGGGGGCTAGAGGCCAATTCGGTACTATTTTCATGCTGACGTCGGTGCAGGGCGCGCACCCGGGCTTCGAGTTCATCCAGGTCAAAGGGTTTGGGCAAATAGTCGTCTGCGCCGGCGTTGAGTCCGGCCACCTTGTCGCCCACGGTGCCGCGCGCGGTCAGGATCAGCACGGGCGTGGTCAGGCCGTCAAAGCGGGCTTGCTCCAGAATTTGCAGGCCGTCGCGGCCCGGCAGAGTCAGGTCCAGCAGCACCACATCGGGCTGGTAAGCCCGCCAGCGCCCCATGGCGGCGCGGCCGTCTGCGCACACCTCCACCGCCCAGCCCAGGCGGGTCAGCGCCCGCGTGAGCGTGGTGTAGAGCGCCTGATCGTCTTCAATCAACAGCAGTTTCATGCCGCAAGCGCCAGAGCGTGAGGGTTAATAAGTACCGATGTAGTCTTTTTTGCCCACTTCCACGCCGTTGTGGCGCAGGATGTCATAGGCCGTGGTGGTGTGGAAAAAGAAGTGCGGCAGGCCGTAGTTCAGCAAATACGACTGGCCGGTGAAGCGCTTTTCCTTGGGCGTGCCCGCCTGCGAAACAATCTCGCGCGTGGCGGCGTCGGCAAATTGCGCCTCGGTGAGCCCGGCCATGAAGCCCAGCACGGTGTCAATCCGGGCTTGCAGGTCGGCAAAGGTTTGGTCGGTATCGGGCAGTTGGGGCACCTCGACACCGGCCAGGCGCGCCGAGACGCTTTTGGCAAAGTCGGTGGCCACTTGCACCTGGCGCAACAGCGCAAACATGTCAGGGAACAGGCGGGCTTGCAGCAGGGCGTTGGGGTCGATCTTTTTTTCGGTGGCGTGGGCTTCGGCCTTGCTCAATACGGTTTTGAGACCACCCAGCATTTGGGTGAAGACGGGAATGGAGGCGTTGTACATCATGGTGCGGATCAATCGATTGGGTTTAAAAAATCAGACGGCAGCCAGGCGCCACAGCGAAGTCACTTCGCGTGAACGGGCTTGAAACAGGGCGTCGCCCTCGTCGGTGGTCTTGGGGTGCAGCGGCTTGGCGTCAATGCGGGCCACCACCCGCAGGCCGTTTTGCTCAAACGCGGCCAGCAGCGCTTCGCGCGTGCGCAGGCCCAGGTGCTCCGCCAGGTTGGACAAGATCAGCCAGCCTTCGCCTTTGGGGGCGAGGTGGGCCGTCAGGCCTTTGAGAAAGCCCGCCAGCATGCGGCCGCCTTCGTCATACACCGCGCGCTCAACCGGCGAGCTGGGCCGGGCGGGCAACCAGGGCGGGTTGCAGACGATGAGCGAGGCCTTGCCTTCGGGGAACAAATCAGTCTGCACCACCTGCACCTGGTCGGTGATGCCGAGCCGTGCCAGGTTGTCACGCGCGCAGGCCAGCGCCCGAGGGTCCTGGTCGGTGGCCACGATGTGCTGCACACCGCGGCGCGCCAGCACGGCGGACAGCACACCGGTGCCGGTGCCAATGTCAAAGGCGGTGATGTTGGCCTCACCTTTGGCGGGTTTGGGCAGGTGGGCGGTGGCCACTAACTGAATGTATTCGCCGCGCACGGGCGAAAAAACGCCGTAGTGCGGGTGAATGCGGTTGTTGGGCGCTTCACCCAAAGCCGCAATTTCAACGCCCACGCGGCGCCATTCCTGCGCACTGGTCATGCCCATGAGTTCGCGCAGCGAGGCCACGGAAGTGCCAGCTGCCTCGTCCGCCGGGCCCCAAGCCTGGGTGCATGCCTCTTTTACATCGGGGGCGCGGCGCAAGGGCACGCTGTAGTCCGCATTGAAAGGCACCAGCAGCATGCCCAGCATGCGTGCACGCTGCGACTGGGCCAAGCGGTGCAGGTGAAAAGCGTCAGCCACCGAAATTTCCTGAGCTGCCTTTTTGCGCTTGCGGGTGGGTACCTGGTCGGCACGGCGGGCCAGGGCTTGCAGCAACTGGCGGGCGTTATGAAAATCACCACGCCAGAGCAGGGCAGTGCCTTCGCAGGCCAGCCGGTAGGCGGTGTCGGCGTTGGTGGTGTCGTCGGCCAGCACCACGCGCTTGGGGGGCGGTGCGCCACGCTCAGAACGCCAGTGGGCCGAGCACGCCTGGTCGCCCTCGGTCCAGTGGATCAGGGGCCAGGGGCTTGAGGCATCCGTGGCATCGGTGGCAACGGCAGGCGTGGGGGGCAAAGAGTTAGGCATCGGCTTGTTGAAACGCAAAAAATAAACACCGAGTGTTTTAACAGATGGGCCAGTGACCGGGGTACCTCGGTATTTTCCCTAGTACGAATTGATGGTTTTGGACAGCCGTTTGACAGGCAGCGCGCGCATGATCACAGTGTCAACAACACCTACAGGAGACTCTGATGCGTCGTGATACTTTCCTCAAATCCATGGCTGCCCTGGTGGCTGCCGGTGGCCTGCCCATGTCGGCCCTGGCTGCTACCAACGTCAAGATGATGATTCCCGCCAACCCCGGCGGTGGCTGGGACGGCACGGGTCGTGCCTTGGGCAATGCGCTGCGCGAAGCTGGTGCGGATTCGGTGTCCTTTGAAAACAAGGGCGGCGCTGCAGGTGTGATTGGCCTGGCTCAGTTTTACAACGCCAACAAGGGCGACCCCAACGCCCTGATGGTGATGGGCGCCGTCATGTTGGGCGGCATCATCACTGGCAAACCCCCGGTGTCCATCACGCAGCTGACGCCCATTGCCCGTTTGACCACCGAGTACAACGTGTTTGTGCTGCCCGCCAACTCACCGTTCAAAAATATGACGGAGGTGGTGGCTCAGCTCAAGAAAGACCCTGGCAGTATCAAGTGGGGCGGTGGTTCCCGTGGCTCCACCGAGCACATTGCCGCGGCGCAGATTGCCCAGGCAGCAGGTGTGTCGGCGTCCAAGATCAACTATGTGCCGTTCCGGGGCGGCGGTGAAGCCACTGCAGCCATTTTGGGCGGCAATGTGACTGTGGGCGGCAGTGGTTACAGCGAGTTCCAGCAGTACATCGAGAGCGGCAAAATGAGAGCCGTTGCCGTGACTTCGGGTCAGCGTCTCAAGGGCCTGGATATTCCAACGCTCAAGGAGCAGGGCATTGACGTCGAAATTGGCAATTGGCGCGGTGTGTTTGGCGCGGCTGGCATCACCCAGGCTCAGCGTGATGAATTGACCGCTCTGGTCGTGAAGGCCACCAAAACGAAGTCCTGGGCGGCTGACCTGGCCAAAAACGGCTGGACCTCTGCGTTGCTGACCGGCAAGGCGTTTGACGAGTTTGTGGACCGCGACTTTGCAACCCTGCGTGCCACCATGGTGCGCGCCGGCATGGTCTGATCTCACTCAACACTGACCCCAAATGGCCACAAGCGCATCTGCTTGTGGCCATTTCTTTCTCGCATTTGATTCTTTTTGGAGACCCGCATGGACCACGCCAATGCCCCCGATTCCGGCTCGTCAGAGCCAGCGCCCAGCCACGTGCTGGGGCAAACCCTCATGGGCCTTGGCGCGCTGGGGGTGGCCGGCGTGTTGGCGTTTGGCGCCATGGCTATTTCATCCGATGCCGGCTATGCGGGTGTGGGCCCCAACTTTTTGCCGTGGGTGATTGCCGTGGCCATGGCCGTGTGTGGTGTCTGGTTGCTGTGGGAAGCCCGCACGGGCGGCTATCAACACATGGAAACACCCTCGGGGGCTGCACGGGGTGACTGGTCTGCCCTGGTCTGGGTGTCGGCGGGCATTTTGGCCAATGCGGCGCTCATCACCACTATCGGATTTGTACTGAGTTGTGCGCTGTGCTACACGCTGGCGGTGCGCGGTCTGCGCGCCAGTGAGGGCAAGCCGGCCGGCAATGCCCGCGTGACCTTGCGCGATGCCATTACCGGCATGGTGATCTCTGCCCCCGTGTTTTGGCTCTTTACCAAGTTCCTGGCTGTCAACCTGCCGGGCGTGACCGGCACGGGCTGGTTGTGAACGGGCGCTGCACCCAAGAAAGCTTCTTATGGATATCCTGAACCAACTTCTGAACGGTTTCGCCACGGCGGGAACCCCGATCAACTTGCTGTGGGCTCTGGCGGGTTGCGCCCTCGGCACCGGCATTGGCGTGCTGCCCGGCCTGGGCCCGGCGGTGACGATTGCCATGCTGCTGCCCATCACCGGCCAGGTGGAGCCCACCGCGTCGATGATCTTCTTTGC
>CAZLRQ010000056.1:0-9776 GCA_964562035.1 uncultured Rhodoferax sp.
GCGCTGGCCAGGATGATGACGTACAGCACCGTTTGACCCAAATCGCCCGGGCTGATGCGCCCCGCCACCACCGCCTGCGTGCCTTGGTACAAGCCCCACAACAGCGCGGCCGAGGTGGCGATGATGATGAACGCCACCAGCACCGAGCGGGCCCGGCTGCGCCGCACTGCGGTCTCAAACGCGTTGTGGGTGGAGGCGATGAATCTGTCAGTCTCGCGCTGTTCGGCGGTGTAGCTCTGCACCACCGGAATGGCATTGAGCACCTCGGCGGCAATGGCGCTGGCATCGGCAATGCGGTCCTGGCTGGCCCTTGAGAGTTTGCGCACGCGCCGCCCAAACCACAGCGCCGGCACCACAATCAGTACCAGCACGCCCAGCACCTGAAACATCACATAAGGGTGCGTCCAGACCAGCATGCCCAAGGCCCCGATGCCCATGACCAGGTTACGCAAACCCATGCTCAGTGACGACCCCACCACGGTTTGCACCAGCGTGGTGTCGGCGCTCAGACGTGACAGCACTTCGCCGGTTTGCGTGGTCTCGAAGAATTCTGGACTTTGCTGCAGCACATGGCCATACACCGCGTTGCGCAGGTCGGCGGTGACCCGTTCACCCAGCCAACTCACCATGTAAAAGCGTCCCGCGGAAAACAAACCCAGGGCCACGGCCACGCCAAACAAGGCCGCAAAGTGTTCGCGCAACGCCATCAGTTGCGCACCGGGTTCCGCCTTGACCAGTCCGCCGTCCACCAGACTGCGCAGTGCCACCGGAAATGCCAGTGTGGCCACGGCTGCCATCACCAGAAATACCAATGCCAAGCCAATGCGGCCGCGGTAGGGCCATAAGAAAGGCCATAGGCCGGACAGTGAGCGGGGGGAGGCTTTGGTCGGGGCGGCTTGGGTCATTGCCGGGAGTGTAGCCACGCGACCCTGGACCCGCCGCAGGCAGGGCTGTTACTGGGCGCGCCTAAAGCCGGAGTGCCTGGGCGTAACCCGTCATTTCCAGGTAGCCACGCCCCACGGGTTGGCCTTGGCTACCCCACAACTCGCTCAGGCCCTCCCAGTAAATGGCGCCAGTAGAGTTGCGGCTGTCCAACTCCTGCTGGTCGAGCACGGCCTTCACGGTGTAGGTGGCGTCGGGTGTGCGCACCGTCCATTCCACCGGGTAGTCGGCTTGGGACAGCGGGCTTTTCCAGCGGCGCAGGGCCGTGAATTGCACCTCGTCGGGCTTGAAAATCCGGGTCACCGCCTTGGCGCGGGCAGGCCCTGGTCGAAATGACCCGCCCGCCCAGACGGCTTGCCCCGCCTTGTCGCGCAAGCGAAACGCCGTGAGCGCGCTGCCGTCGTGCAGGTTCATGCCAATCCAGTCCCAGCCCACCGCCTGGGGCGGCATGAGGGCCTGGCTCCATTCGTGGTCAAACCAGGCCGTGCCCTCCACCGGCCATGATGACCCTGCGAGCTTCAGGCTGCCCGTGGCTTGCAGTTGCGGCAAGCTGTAGTAATAACTGGCGTGCGCCGGGTCTGGCCCTTTGCGTGACAGGCCTTGATTGCCCTGCAGCAACATCGGTTGGGTTTCAGTCAGGGCCAGGGAAAATTGAAATTCATCGCCGATGACGTTGGCCTGATAGCGCCCGCCCGAGCGCACCAAAGACCAGTCGCGCAAGGTCAAGGCGGTGTCAGACTCGCTGGCCTGGGCGACGTTGAAGCCGGCGCGCGCAATGCGCTGATCGTGCAGCAGCTTTTTGCCAGAAACATCGGTCACCGCGGCGTGGGCAAACAGCAGTTGTTTGGCTGCAAAAGCCGAACGCATGCCTTGCGTGGCCGCCAGGCGGGAGCGAAAGAACGTGAGCTGAAAGCCAAATTCACGTGCCCCAGCCTTGGCCTGCGTGCGCAGGTGCCCGGTGATGTACCACCACTCGATCGCAAAGTCCGGGTGACTGCCCAAGTCACGCGGAAACGTCAGGGTTCGCGGCAGCATCGAGGGCCCCGAACTGTCCGAACCAGGGCTGGTTTGGCTCTGGGCAGACCACAGCGGTGCGCTCAGGCCCGCAGCGATCACGGTACGGCGCAGCAAGCGGGGTGGCACGCGGGCCTACTTCAGGCTGCCGGACAAAAACTGCGCCAGACGCTCGCTCTTGGGGTTGGCCAGCACCTGGGCCGGGTTGCCCTGTTCTTCGATCAACCCTTTGTGCAGAAAAATCAGGTGGTTGGCCACCTCGCGGGCAAAGCCCATCTCATGCGTTACCACCACCATGGTGCGGCCTTCCAGGGCCAGGTTTTTCATGACCTTGAGCACCTCGGACACCAGTTCGGGGTCCAGCGCGCTGGTGGGTTCGTCAAACAGCATGACTTCGGGTTCCATGGCCAGCGCACGGGCAATGGCCACGCGCTGCTGCTGGCCGCCACTCATGTGGGCCGGGTAGCGGTCTTCCATGCCGGCCAGCCCCACATGCGCCAGGTACTTGCGCGCAGTTTCAATGGCCACATCACGGTTCACGCCCATCACGTGCACGGGCGCCTCAATGATGTTTTGCAGCACTGTCAAATGCGCCCATAAATTGAAGTGTTGAAACACCATGGCCAGCTTGGTGCGCATGCGCTGCAACTGTTTGGGGTCGGCGGCGTTCAGTTCCCCGCCACGGCCGGGCACCAGTTTGATCTCCTCGCCGGCCACATTGATGCGGCCCTGGTGCGGCTTTTCCAGCAGGTTGATGCAGCGCAAAAACGTGCTTTTGCCCGACCCCGAGCTGCCAATGATGCTGATCACATCGCCCGCATGGGCCGACAGCGACACGCCCTTGAGCACCTCGTTGCTGCCAAAGCGCTTGTGGATGTCGTCAACCTGAAGTTTGAGGGGCTTGGTAGTCATGAATCAATGCGTGAATAGAGGGTGTGCTGCAAGGCTCAGGCCCCCAGCAGTTCGCCGGTTCTGAAGGGGGTGGCACCGGCAATTTTGGCCAGCTCGCCGCCGGCGGTGATGTAGCGGTCCCGAATGCGGGCGTACAAAACCCCGGCCACACCCGCCTTCACCTGGTGCGTGTGGTCGTTAATCGGGTCAATGACCTCGGCCACCAGGTCGCCAACGCTCAGCGTCTGTCCTACTTGGGCGGCAAACACCACCAGCCCCGGGGTGGGTGCATACAGGGTTTCAGAGCCTGCCAGCGGTGTGGCTGCGCACCGGGGCGGTGGCACGGACGGCACGGCGTCGCTGGCCCAGACGGCCACATGCTTCAAAAACGACACGATGGCCTGCGCGTCCTTGCGCGCCAGCGCGTGGCTCACATCGGCCTCGCCCCGCAGTTCGATGGTGGTGCTGCAGCAGCCTTGCGGTAGCGCCACGGTGCGGCCGGAAGACTGGAGTGCCTGCGCCAACTGCCACCAGACGCCCGAGAGGCATTCGTCAAACGGGCCGCTGCCCGAGTTGCGCGCCAGCAAAATGGCCTCGCTGCCCAGGTAGTGGGCCAGGGGCGCCAGTTGCGGCCAGCACGGTTCTTCGGTGTAGAAGTGCACCACGCCTTCACAGTCACAGTGCAGGTCCAGCACAAAATCAGCGTCGTGGGCCAGGGTGAGCAGGGTGCGGCGCAGGCTTTGCAGCTCGGTGGTCGGCGCCCAGTGGTGCAGGTAGCGCCCGATGGCATGGCGCACCCGGGCGATGTTGTCCACACCATCCTGGTCCAGGGTGTCTTGCACATCGGTTTCAATGGCTTTGGCCAGGTTGGGGTAGTGGCGGTTGAAGTTTTCCGAGGTGTCCAGATCAAACCGCCCCATGGGCTTGTGGTCCACGCGCTGGGCCAGCCCGAGCGGGTTGGCCACGGGCACCAGCACCACTTCGCCTTTCAGGTGACCGGTGGCCTCGGCCTCGGCCAGCAGGCCGCGCAGATGGTGCACCACCAGCATGCCCGGCAGCTCTTCGGCATGCAGGCTGGCCTGAATGTAGACCTTGGGCCCCTGACCGGTGGGGCCAAAGTGAAAGCTGGTCAGCGTCTTGAAGCTGCCCAGGCTACTGGAGAGCAAGGGGTGGTCAATGCGTTGCATGGCGTTCAGTGTTTGCGCGGCGCCAGGTAGGCCAGCAGCCGACCCTCGCTGAATTTGAAAAAGCCAATCAGGCAGAACGACGCCACCAGGTAAATGGAGGCTGCCGCCAGGTAGGCCTCAAAAGGCAGGTAATAGTCGGAGTAAATGCGGCTGGCCGCGGCGGTGACGTCCAGCATGCTGGGCACCGCACTGGCCAGGCTGGTGGCGTGCAGCATCATGACCACTTCATTGCTGTAGGCGGGCAGGGTGCGGCGCAGGGCGCTGGGCAGCACGATGTGCAGCATCACCTGAAAGCGGCTCATGCCGTAGGCCTGGGCGGCTTCAATCTCGCCCGCGCTGGTTTCCCGAATGGCGCCGGCCAGCATCTCGGCGGTGTAGCCCGCCGTGTTCAGGCTGAAGGCCAGCAGCGCGCAAAAGAACGGCTCCTTGAAGTGGGTCCAGGGCCACACCGAATCCCAGCGCGCCTGTATCCACTCCAGTTGCCCCAAGCCGTAATAAATCAGATAAACCTGAATCAGCAGCGGCGTACCGCGAATGACAAAGGTGTAGGCGCTGACCAGCCAACGCAGCGTGGCATAAGGCCCGGTCAGGGCCAGCGCAAAGACCAGCGCCATCACGGCGCCCACGGCCAAGGACGAAAACAACAGCCCCAGCGTCGTCAAAATGCCGGTGCCGTAAAGCGCCAGGTTCTGGGGTTCAAAAATGACGGCCCAATCCATTTACAACTGACCTCGTTTGGTGCCCAGGCTGTAACGTGCGTTCAGCTTGCGCAGTGCCCACAGTGAGACGCTGGTGTAAATCAGGAACAGCGCCGCGGTGAACAGGAAAAACTCGAACGGCGAGCGGGTGGCGGCGCTGGCCTGCTTGGCCAGGTAGGTCATTTCCTGCAGGCCAATCAGGCTGACCAGCGCGGTGGCCTTGATCAGTACCAGCCAGTTGTTGGTAAAGCCCGGCAGCGCGTAGCGCACCATTTGCGGCGCGGTGATGCGAATGAAGGTTTGGCGCCGGCTCATGCCAAAGGCCCAGGCCGCTTCCATTTGGCCCTTGGGGATGGCCATGATGGCCCCCCGAAAAGTCTCGGTCATGTAGGCGCCGTAGATGAAACCAATGGTCAACACCCCCGCCAAAAACGGGTTGATGTCGACGGTTTCTTCGCTGCCCATGGCTTCGAGCAGGTTGTTGAGTCCGATGGTGCCGCCGTAAAACACCAGCAGCATCAGCACCAGTTCGGGAATACCCCGAATGATGGTGGTGTAGCCGGTGGCCAGGCCCACCCACACGGGCCGGCCTGACAACTTGGCCGCTGCCCCCAGCAGGCCCAGCACAATGGCCACCCCCAGGGCAGACAGCGACACCCCCACCGTGAGCACAGACCCTTGCAGGATGGCCAGGTAATAAGCGCTCATAGGCAGGTCCGGCGCGACTTAGCTGCCGTACACGTCAAATTTGAAGTATTTGTCGTTGATGGTTTTGTAGGTGCCGTTGCCCCGAATGGTTTTGATGGCCGTGTTCAACTGACCTTTCAGCTCAGCCTGGCCTTTGCGCATGGCAATGCCTATGCCCGTGCCAAAGTACTTGGGGATGAACAGTTCGGGGCCGACCAGGGCGTAGTCCTTGCCCTCGGGCTTGTTCAAGAAACCACCGCCGACTTCCAGAATGTCGGCCACAGTGCCGTCCAGTCGGCCGGAGCGAATGTCCAGGTACACCTGGTCCTGCGCTTCGTAGGGCACCACGTCCACGCCAGCGGTCTTGAGTTCACCCATGGCGTATTTTTCTTGGGTGCTGCCTTTGAGCACGCCAATTTTCTTGCCCTTGATGGAAGCGGGGCCGTCGTACTTGACGTCCTTCTTGACCACCACGCGACTGGGCGTGTTGTAGTACTTGTCCGAGAAATCGACCTGCTTCAGGCGGTCCGCGGTGATGGACATGGAGCTGATGATGACGTCGTATTTGCGGGCCATCAGGCCCGGAATCATGCTGTCCCACACCTGCTCGACAAACACGCATTTGCGCTTGAGCTGCTCGCACAGGGCGTTGGCAATGTCCACGTCAAAACCAGTGGGCTTGCCATCAGCCGTCTTGAAGGTGAAGGGCTCGTAGGTCGGGTCAATGGCGACTTTCAGGTCTTTGCCCTGGGCAAAGGACGTGGCGCTCAGCGCGCTGAGGGCGATGACGAGCAGAAGTTTCTTCATGAATGAGCTAGCCTTTAAGTTGCTGCGGCCCGGCCGCGGTGATAAATGGTTTGAAAAATCATTCTAAGGGGCGCCAACCCACGGGCAGGGTGTGGTTTCTACCAAGCTGACGCCATTGTTACCAAGCAATCATCGTGCCCATAGCGGGCGCGCGTTACCAGTCTTCCTTGACGGCCAGCACTGCATCGCGCCCCGCGGCAGCCCGGCCTGCCAGCCAGGCGGTCACTGTGCCCGCCAGCACCACCGCCAGGCACAAGCCCAGCAGCCGGGCCCAAGGCAGCATCAGGTCCATGGTCCAGTGGAAGCTTTGCGGGTTGACCACATGCACCAGCACCACCGACACCGCCAGGCCCAGCCCCAAGCCGGCCAGCGCACCCAGCGTGGTCCAGGCCGCGCCCTCCAGCGCCACCACGGTCAGAATTTGCCGCTGGGTGAGCCCCAGGTGCACCAGCAGGCCAAACTCTTTGCGCCGGGACAGCACCTGCGCGCTGAAACTGGCCGCCACCCCAAACAACCCAATGCCAATGGCCACCGCCTGCAGCCAGTAGGTCACGGCAAAGCTGCGGTCAAAAATCTTGAGTGAAGTGGCCCGGATTTGCCCCGCTGAGGCGAGCTCCAGCAGTGGCCCGGTGCCGGGGCTGTTGGTGTCGGCCAAGTCACGCAGGGCTTGTTGCACGGTGGCGCTGTCGGCGGTGTCATCGAGCCACAGCGCCAGGTCGTTGGCTCGCCGGTCGCCGGTGAGTTGCTCGAACACCGCTTTGTCCATCGTGATGGCGCCGGTTTGCCGGGCGTAGTCGCGCCAAACGCCTGCTATGAAAAATGGAGCTATTGGCCCTTTATCTGTAAGGGCTAGAGCCATAAAAGGCTTATAAAGTGACGGAAACGCCTGGCCTGGCACAGCGCCATGCAAGTCCACCAGCGCTTCGCTCACGTAAATACCGATGTGCCCCGGCGGCACGGGCAGCGCGTTGCCGACCAGCGGCAACCGTTGTGCCGGGTCCGGGAGCGGGCGCGCAATCAGCAGCACAGGGGGCTGCTGGGGTGTGAGGCGCAGGCTGATCTGGCGCTGGGTTTCCAGCCGCTGAACGCCCGCCAGCGCGCCAGCAGCTTGCACAAAGGCCGGGCTGAAAAACACCGTGTCGCCCGCCCCAGTGCTGCTGGCGCTGCGCACGTACACATCGGCAGGCAGTACACGGTCCAGCCACTGGGTGACGGAGTCGCGAAAACTGGCCACCATCACCGTGAGGGCCACCGCCAGGCTGAGCGAGGCCACGACCCCGCTCACCGCCACGGCGGCAGTTTCGCGTTGGCGTCGGGCCCGCTCCACCGCCAGCAAGGGCAGCGTGCGGCGTGCTACCCAAGGCGCGAGCGCGTCCAGCAGCCAGCCAATCAACTGGGGCAGGGCGGTGATGCCGCCCACCAGCAGCAGGGCCACTGACACATAGGCCGCCAGAGGCATGTCGAAAATTGGCGGAACCCACGCCAGTGCTACGCCAGTAGCTATCAAAATAAAACTCAGGCCATGGGTGCGCTGCTGCGCCAGGGGGCCACCCAGCCCCTTGAGCGTTTGCGCCGGTGGCAGGCGCTGGGCCTGTCGCGCCGGCCACCAGCCGCCCACCAGCGCTGCCGCCACGCCGAGTGCGCCGTACACGCCGGCCGCCGCGCCATGCCACTGCAAGCTGGGCGCAACGCCTGCAAAAAAGCCACCGCCCAGGTCACCCCCCAACAGCCGCAAAGCCAGTGCGGCCAGTGCCGTGCCCAGCGCAAGGCCCGCCGCGCTGCCTACTACGCCCAGCGCCAAAGACTCCCACAGCACCAGCGCCAACCGGTGGCGCCCGCTCAAGCCCAGCACGCCCAGCAACGCAAACTGCTGCGAGCGCTTGGCCACACTCAAGGACAGCACCGAGAACACCAAAAACGCCCCGGTGAACAAGGCGATCAGCGCCAGCACCGTGAGGTTGACGCGGTAGGCCCGGGACAGTTGGCTGACCTGGGCTCCGGCATCGCTGGGCTCGGCCAGCGTCAGCGTGGCGGGCCAGTCGGGCGCGTCTTGCAGTGTGCGCGCCAGCGCAGCGGCGTTGGTGCCGGGTTGCAGCCGCAGGTCGATGCGGCTGAGCTGGCCCTGGCGTTCAAACAGGTCTTGGGCCGCGCCCAGGTCCATCACCGCCAGCGGGGCGCCGCCGGCGCTGACCCGCCCCGCCACCGTCACGCGCTTGAGCTGCAGCGCGCTTTGAACTTGCAGCGTTGGGCCCAGACGCTGGCTGGCTGCGGCATTCAAAAACACGGTATCGGGCGCAAAAATCGCCAGCCGGTCTTGCCCTTCGGCCGGCGCCGGCATGAGCGCGGGGGCCACACGGGCCACCACCAGCGCATCCACGCCCAGCACGCGCAAGGCCACTTTGTCGCCTGACGTGCCGAGGGCGTAACTGTCCAGCGCCAGCACTGGCGATGCCGCGGCCACCTGCGGGTGGTTGGCCAGGCGCGCAAAAACAGCCTCGTCAAACAGGCCCTGGGCGCTTTTGACCTCCAGGTCGGGCTGGCCGCCCACCGAGCGCGCCGCGTTGGAAAACTCGTCCAGCGCGGAGGCGTTGATCAAATGCACCGAGAACGCCAGCGCCACGCCCAGCATCACCGCCACCACGGCGGCGGCATTGCGCCACGGGTGGTGGCGCAGCTCTTGCCAGGAAAAGGTTTTAAGAAGCGCAAACATGGGTGGCCCCGAGTATTGCGCAGTTGAGAAATCGCACGCTGGCGCGGCGTAGCGTCACCACAATCCAAGGCTCACAACGCACAGCGGCCGATGTTCGGTCTGCAAAGGAGTCTGGATGAAGCTGCCGGTTCATATTCAATTTCACGACATGGCGCCGTCCGAGGCGCTGGAGGCCAAGGTGCGCGAATACGCGCTCAAGCTCGACGCTCTGGCGCCCGACATCATGGCGTGCCGGGTCACGATTGACTTGTTGCAAAAGCACAAGACGCAGGGCCGCCCGGTGGGCGTGCGCATCGACCTGTCTTTGCCCGGCCATGAACTGGTGGTCACCCGCGTGCAGCATGAAGATGCTTATGTGGCGCTGCGCGACGCCTTTGATGGCATGAAGCGCCAACTGCAAGACGTGGTGCGCAAGCGCCAGGGTCAGGTGAAACACCATGCTGAAAAACGGGTGCCTGCGCCAGAGGTGCGCCGTGACGAGGGCCGCGACGAAAGTGCTGACGCCGGTATTGACGAGGCCGCTGACCTGGCCGACCAGGCGGGAGCCCCTCATGGCTGAGCGCCTGACCGTGGGGGAGGCCTGCACGCGCAGCGTCACCATCGCCTTTGGCACCACGCCGCTCAATGGTGCCGCCCGCCTGATGCGTGAGAACCATGTGGGCAGCTTGGTGGTGGTGGATGAAACAGCGGGCAAGCGCATCGTGGTGGGTATGCTGACCGACCGTGACATCGTGACCTCGGTGCTGGCCTCTGATCTGGACTGCAGCACCCTGATGGTGGAAGACGTGATGAGCACCGATGTGGTGACTGTGCGGGAAGACGACTCGCTGATTGATGTGA
>CAZLRQ010000056.1:9876-11980 GCA_964562035.1 uncultured Rhodoferax sp.
GTGATGAGCACCGATGTGGTGACTGTGCGGGAAGACGACTCGCTGATTGATGTGATGCAAATCATGCGCCGCAAAGGCGTGCGCCGCGTGCCCGTGGTGGGCGCAGAGGGCGAGTTGCTTGGCTTGGTCACGCTGGATGACCTGCTTGAAATCCTGGCTCAGGAGTTGGGCCTGCTGGTGAGCGCCATTGAGACCGAAGCCCAGCGCGAGCGCCGCCTGCGCCCCGGTGGTCACTTGGGGCTATAGCAAGTCAGCGGCCAGCCAGCCGCGCAGGCTGTTGACAAACGCCAGGCCCTGCGCGCGGGGCAGGTCTTGCACCCGCACCACGGCCTCGGTCAACTCGCCGCTTTGCACATGGCGCGCGCGTGCCACGCCGTCCAGCAGCCCGCAGCGCAGCGGTGGCGTGACCCAGCGGCCGCCCAGCTTGACAGCAATGTTGCCCCGGGTGCACTCGGTGAGTTCGCCGTGGCGGTTGTAAAGCAGGGTGTCAAACACGCCCGGCTGGGTGGGCGTGTAGGCATCGTAATGGGCGCGGTGCGTGGTTTTAAAGCGCACAAACTCGCTGTCGGCCGCTTCAAATGGGGTTTCTGCCAGCTTCAGCACCACGCGCTCCGGGCTGGCTTCCAGTGGGTAGGCGGTGGCGCTCACCTGACCGTTTGAGGCCAGCAGCAGGCGCACGCGCCAGGTGCCCTGCAGGTGACTTTGGCTGAGTGTGTGGAGCTGGTCTTGCAGCGCGGTCGCTGACAACGGGTAGCCAAAGTGCGCCGCTGCCCGCGCCAGCCGGGCCGCATGCAGCGGGGCATCGCGCCACTGGCCATCCTCAAGGCGCAGCGTTTCCAGCAGGCTGAAGCGCTGGCTGGCGCGCTCCAGAAAGCCGCGCTTGTGGCGCCACTCCTGCCATTCATCGTCGGCCGTGGCGTCAAAGGTGATGCCACTGCCAATGCCGCAGCGCGCCGCCTGACCGCGCACCGTGACCGTGCGAATCGCCACATTGAAGGTGGCATGGCCGCCCGGGCGCACCACCCCCACCGTGCCGCAGTACACGCCACGCGCCTCGGGTTCAATGGCCTGAATCAGTTGCATGGCCCGCACCTTGGGCGCCCCGGTAATCGACCCACAGGGAAACAGCGCGGTAAACACATCGGCCAGCGTGGTGCCGGGGCGGGTGAGCGCCTGCACGTCAGACACCATCTGAAACACGGTGGGCAGCGTCTCGATGTGAAACAAGCGCGGGGTTTTGACTGAAAACGGCTGGGCTATGCGCGACAGGTCGTTGCGCAGCAAATCCACAATCATCACGTTTTCTGCCAGCTCCTTGGGCGAGGTGCGCAGCGCTTGGGTCAGGCGTTCGTCGTCTGCTGCGCTGGCGCCACGCGGGGCGGTCCCCTTCATGGGGCGCACCAGAATGCGGTCGTCTTGCCAGTCAAAAAACAACTCGGGTGAGACCGAGAGCACCTGTTCAGCGCCGGTGTCCAGAAACGCCGCGTAGCCATTGGGCTGGGCCCGGCGCAGCGCCATGAACAGGGCCCGTGCGTCGCCCTGCAATGTGCCGTGGAGCGGGGCGGTGTAGTTGACCTGGTAGAGGTCGCCGGCGGCAATCGCCTGGTGAATCTGGTCCATGCGCTGATTGAAGCCCTCGCGCTGCAGGGGGCTGTGCCACTGCACGTGGGCTTCGCCCGGTGTGCCGTCTTCAGGCCAGGGTTGGGCCTGGTCGTAGACGGCGAAGTAGGCCAGCGGCCCGTCGGCCGGGTGGGTGGTGAAAGCCGCGTCAAAAGCGGGTGCGGCTTCATAGCGCACGTAGCCGATGCACCAGTGGCCTTGGCGCGCCAGGGCGTCTACCTGGTCGAGCAGGGGGCGGACTTGGTCTGGCGTGTTGGCGATCAGGGTTTGAACGGGGCGCTCAAAGGCGTGGCGCACGGCGGCTGCGGGGTCTGACTGGGGGGCACGAAAGTCTAGGAGGGTGCGCATGTGGGGCTGGGGCTGGTTTTTGTTATTTTGGCGGAAGGCGTTGATTTTCCTTCTTGTCAGAATTTCCCCTACAAACCCTCACCCCAACCCTGACAGCCTGAACAGGCAAATGCGGATTCAAGTTCCGGGAGGTGCG
>CAZLRQ010000057.1:0-11959 GCA_964562035.1 uncultured Rhodoferax sp.
GTGAGCGTCTGAATGTTTTGGTTGTTCAGGCTGTTTTGAATGATGGTGCCCGCGGGCACTTGCGCCAAGGTGCCTGCCGGCACACGGTTGCCACCGCCCACTTGCACCAAGCCGGCCTCCGCCATGGCGGCACTGGCCAGGCGCGCCTGCTCCGGCGTGATGCGGGCCACATCGGGCAAGTTGAAACTGGTGGCGTTCACCAGGTCGCCATTCAGCATGACCGTGCGGACCATGCCAAACGACACCGTTAACCCCGAGGCCACCTCAAAACCACCACGCTGGGCACCCAGTGCCTCGTCGCTGACAGCCACCCACGGGTCGGCATCAAAGCCCCGCTCTTCATTGCCCCGGTCGCCCCCCCAACAGGCGGTGCCGCTGGCGAGCAACAGACAACACAAAAAACGACGGGAGGGCACGTGCTTCATGGTGCTGGCGCTCTAGTAATCACCGGGCCCGAACTTGCCCAGAGCCAGTCCGCCCAAGCCATCCAGGTTGATGCCAGCCGACAAGGGCGCGCGTGGCGTCACCGCCCAATCGCGCTCGGTATTAAACAGCGCTTGCGCTTTTTTGTTATGAATCACAAACAGCAACTTGTTGACCCAGACGGCCTCGAACTGGCTTTGTGGGAGCGCCCGCGTACCGCTGGAGGGGTCGCCCATCAAGACGCGGCCATCGCGCATGCCCTTGATCACCACAAAATGGTGGTAACCCTGCTCAGCGATCAACACGATGGCTGGCAAGCCCGACGCCAGCAGTTTGGCCAGCGGCAACTCAAAGCCGTCAGCCTGAAATTGGAGTGCCTTCAGGTAGTTTTTCATGTCCAGCATGGAAAAACCCTCACGGCGAATTTTGGCCTGATCGCCAAGCGCAAACATGGCTTCAAATACGGTTTGTTCCGTGACCGGGTAGGCGTAATGGTGGGTCAGCAAGGTCGCCACGGCCGCCGAGCCGCAACTGAAGTCATATTGCTGCCGGGTGGTGGCCTTGAACTTGGCTTCCTTCAGGCTGGTCACCTTGAGCACATACCGCCCGCCGCCAAAGCCGGCAAGCTCAATCGGGTCGGCCTGCACGCCAGCACCGCACATCAGCACGCCAGACAAGATCAAAGGCAGAATATTCATGGCCTATTGGTACTGCAAATTGATGATCGTGGCGTTCTGGATCAACACGTTGGAGCCAGAATTCTGAATCACCATGGGGAACCCGTTGGTGTTGGTGAATGAGCCTTCGGTGATGATGTTGTGGCCTGAGGCCACGTTGGACGTGACGTTGTTGGCCACGGAGCCGTTCAACTGCATATCATTTTGAACCGTATCAAACCCACCTCGGTAGTCACCCAACTGTTCGCTGGCCACAGGGGCGCCCCAACCGGGCAGCTCCTCCAACGCGCTGGCTTGGGCACCACTGGTGGCAAACAATGCCAGTACCAGTGAAACGCGGGTCGCCAAAGTAAAGGATTGCATTTTTCTCTCCCTGCAAAAGTGGGCCGCCAGGCAGCGTGGTGCCACCTGGCGGCCTACGGGTCACTTACTTGCCAACAGCCAGGTTAGCCTGGACATTGACGCTTTGCTGTACCAGCGCGCTGATACCGCTGTTTTGCGCCAAGACCATGATGCCGGCGGCGTTTTGGGCTGCGCCATTGATGGTGTTGGACATGTTGAACAAGCCCGCATCAACCATGATGGCACCGCCGTTGCCGCCCGCACCACCCAGGGCACCGTTACCCACGGCGCCTGCACCACCCAAGCCGCCTTCACCGGTGCCACCTGCTGCACCAACAGCACCGCCGGCACCAGCGCCGCCGTTGCTGTCGCCACCGGCTGCGCCGGCTGCGCCTGCGGCACCGTTGCCGGCCGTGGCAGTAGCACTGCCGTTTTGGGCAGACGTTGAAGCATTGCCATTGGTGGCAGCACCACCGTCACCGCCTGCACCGCCGTTGTTGGTGGCAGCACCACCGTTGCCACCGGTAGAAGTACCTGCCGCAGCGGTTGCAGTCGATGTACCGCTGTTGGTGCCTCCCGTGGCTGTTGAAGCGCCCGTGCTGACAGCACCACCCGCAGCACTGGTTGTGCTGTTGGCTGTGCCGCCTGTCGCGGTTGACGCACCGGCCTGACCACCGGTCGAGCTGGCAGTTGCAGTGCCTGTTCCGGTTCCACCAGCGGCGGAGGTTGTCCCGGTCGCAGCGCCACTGGTGGCGGCGTTGGGTCCAGACGAACCGCCAGTGGCGCTGGCCGTGGCAGAACCGGTTCCGGCACCACCACTATTGGTGGCAGGACCGGCCTGGCTCAGGCCACTGGTCGCGGAACCGTTGGCATTGGTATTGCCACTGGTCGCAGTAGCGCCAGAGGTGGCCGCGCCGCCGGGGGCCGGCGCCGCTAGAGCCGCAGCAGCACTGACCTCGGTTGGCGGTGTTGGCTCCAGCACACCAGTACCACCAGTGGCGGTACTGCCCGCACCGGCATCACCCGAGGGTGCCTTGACGTAAGTGCCTGCAGGGCCGGTCATGGATTTCTGCATGGAACCGGCTGAGCCACCTTGCACGCCGTCTGTCGCGCCGGCAAAACCGCCCTTGGCAATACTGGTAGCACCTGCGCCGCCCGTTTTGTTTTCCGTCTCGGCTTCAACACCACCGACCTTGGTCAGGTTGCCCGCCAAGGACATGCTGCCCTTGGCCACGCTGGTTGCATCAGAACCTCCGGCTTTCGTCGAGCTGCCGGCACTCGTGTCGCCACCATGAGCCATGCTGCCAGCATCAGCGCCGCCTGCTTTTTGCAAATTGCCCGACTTGGCGTCGCCACCGTAAGCCTTGGCGTAACCGCCTGCGCCACCTGTTGCGTCTTTGGCTTTGCCGCCGTCGCCGCCGTTGCCAGCCTGCGCACTGCCAATGCTGGCCGAGCCGGCTTCAGCACTGCCATTGGAGGCGTCAGCATTGCCACCGGCACCGCCATATCCGCCATCGCCACCGGTGCCGCCATTGCCGGCATTGCCGCCAGAGCCACCGGCACCCCCATCACCACCCGCACCACCAAAGCCACCCCAGGCGGCACCCCCATCGCCACCGTAGCCCTTGCCACCCGCGCCACCGGCAGCACCTGTTGAAGAGCCGTTGTTCACGGCCTTGTTGCCAATGTCATAAACGACATTGCCACCCACCGTGCCATTCATTTCGATCTTGGCAATGGCCTTGCTGGTGTTGAACGAGTTGTTCAGGTTGGTGCTGGCGGTGGAGCCATTGTTGGCTGCTGAACCGTAGTCTTTGGCTTTGGCCTCACCATTGTTTTCACGGTTATCGCCAGCGCTCTTGTTGTTGTGCTGGTCAGAGTTGTTACTTTGGTCCGAGTTGTCATTGGTCGTGTTGGCCGTGCTGCCATTGTTGGCGGCAGATGCCTGGTCCTTGGCCTTGTTGTCGCCATTGCCGTTTTTCTCGCTGGTACTGCTGTCAGTCGAACTGTAGGAACTGGAGTCAGTGGCTGTAGAGAACTCATTGGCCTGCACATTGCTCTTGCCGCCCTGCTCCGAGTCTGCAATGGCTGTTTGCTGCAAAGCAGGGCCATTGGCAGTCTGGGAGGTAGGTGTCATGGACGCCGTCGAAGCAGGCGGCTCTTCCGCAGTAGGCGCGGGGTTGAACGTCACGGTCGCGTTATTAACGGGATTAGCCATGACCTGACCTGCGAAAGCCAGTGCGATGGCCGATGCCAAGAGTGTCTTCTTCATGATGTTTCCTTTAAAAAATACAAGCTGAGATTTGCATGGCTCGACGCACGAACAGCGTCAATCCACCACTGACTTGGCAACTTTGATGCCACGGGGGTTGGCGTGAAGATCAAAGCCATTGATTTACAAAGGAATTTTTGTTTTTTACGTGTCGAAAAATGGGCCTTCAGACGCTGAAAAACACGGATTTCGTAGGCCAGGCATACCGCGCTGTCACGTTGCTGTGACACGCGGCAAAACGCGGGGGACGGCGCCATTTGCGCTAGCGCAAGCCTGCGGCGGTTTCCCTATTGAATTCAACGGGTGCCGCCGTCTGGCGAGCCCGTTCCACGTCATGGTGGGGGGTGTCACACCCCTGAGACAGCCGCTGTGCTGCGAAAGGGCAAAAGCGTTCGCGTTCAGACCCCAAAACAGACAGCGAATGAACAGGCGACAAACCGAACAGAAAACAGACGCGCGCGCAGGCGCATGACGCCGTACAAACGGGCGCCGCAGTGCAGACGGGAAATGGCCGCCCCAGCTCAGGCGCTCACGCCATGCTTCTCCATGAGGCGATAAAGCGTCATGCGAGACACCCCCAAGTCGCGTGCCGCGCGGGTGATGTTGTGACCACTGCCTTGCAGACAAACATGAATGGCATCACGCTCCGCACGGATGCGGGCGTCTTCCAGCGCTTCCCCGTTGCGCGGCAGACTGGGCATGAAAAGGTCCAGGTCTTCAGGTGTGATGAGCCGCCCCTCCGACATCACCATGGCGCGCCGCACACGGTTAATCAACTCCCGCACATTGCCAGGCCAGTGGTAGGCCTGTATGGCCTGCAAAGCCCGGTTGCTGAACCCGGTGAGGCGAGGATTTTTGTCATGCAAAAAGGTCTCGAAAAAATGCTTGGCAAGCACCTCAAGATCATCCTTGCGGTCCCGCAGCGCCGGCACGGTCAGGGGCAGCACGTTAAGGCGATACAACAAATCTTCCCGAAATTGCCCTGCTTTAGCGGCATCCTGAAGGCAGCGGTGCGACGCGGCAATCACCCGCACATCGACTTCAATACTCTGCGAAGAACCCACCCGGTTGATGGTGCCCTCCTGCAAAAATCGCAGCAAGTTGACCTGCAACTCCAGCGGCAAGTCACCAATCTCATCCAGAAAAAGCGTGCCACCGGCAGCGGACTCAATGAGCCCGCGCTTGTCGCGGGCGGCACCCGAGAACGCGCCCCGCTCGTAGCCAAACAACTCGGACTGAATCAGGCTGGCCGGAATAGCCCCGCAGTTCACCGCAATGAAAGGGGCGCTGGCCCGGCGCGACTGCTTGTGAATGGCATGTGCGGTGAGTTCCTTGCCGCTCCCGCTTTCTCCCCAGATGAGCACCGGCGCACTGGCCTGGGCCACCTTGGCAATCTGCTTGCGCAGCAGGGTGATGGCCTTGCTCTGCCCCACCAGGCCCATGTCACGCGTCGCCGCCAGCGCCTGGATCGGCCGCTGACTCAACTCGGCATAACCATACGCATGGCCCAGCGTGTGATTCAGACGGGCCGGGTCAATGGGCCAGGTATGAAAGTCAAACAGGTGCTGAACAATCAGTGAACGGTAGGCGGGCAGCTTGATTTTTTCGGCCATGAAAACCCCCACCCATTGCGTATTCTGGTGGGCTTCCAGCAACGCATCTACCGCGCTCAGTGCGGTGTCGGGCAGACCGTCCAGCAGCAGCAAGGCCAGTGGATAGGGTGTGCTTTTAAGTGCTTTTTCGGCGCCCGCCAGATCGGTGGTGCTGCGCCAGGCCCACGACGACGTCAGTGAAGATGGCAGGTCGAACTGGTTGGCGTCCCCCAATTTGACGCTCAGCAATGTTCTCTGCGGCATGTGCAATTCCCTTTGGTGTTTCTTTGACTTGTGACCTCCCGGCGAGCGGGATGCGTTGGCCGGAAGCGTAAACGGCACTTGCTTGAAACCCTTGATATTTGTCACTCGCCACGGCCAGTTGGATCAGGAGCGCAATCGGCGCAAATTGAGATTTGTCAAGCCTTGCACGGGGCTTCTCCAGAACACTTCAGGCCTTAAACCCTGTTCCCCAACGCCCGGAGACCTGTGTCATGGCCTACCTGAAACGCCCCATCCCCAGTGCCGTGAGTGGCCTGCTCTTGTCCCTGGTGGTGGGGGCCGTGTACGCCGAGCCTGTGCCCCCGAGTGCGCCCGACGTCACCGTTCGCGTCGAAAACCTGGAGCGCCAGGTGGCACAGCAGCAGGCGCTGATTGACGAGCTGCGCCGCATTGCCAGCTGGAACACGCTGAGTTCGCAACGGGGCGCAGGAAAACCGGCTGACGGCACGGTGGTGGCCCAGGCGCCCAGCCCCAAGGCCGTGGGGCAGGCCCCAGCCACCGAAGGTCGCCCACCGGAGGTCGCGCCGCTGTTTGAGCAGCCTGGCGTGCTCACCCAACCGGGCCAGTACGTGCTGGAGCCCTCCTTGCAATATGGCTACTCGTCCAACAACCGGGTGGCCCTGGTGGGGTACACCATCATTCCCGCACTGCTGATTGGCCTGATCGACATCCGGGAGGTCAAGCGCAACACCGTGACTGCCGCCCTGTCGGGACGCTTTGGCGTCACCCGCCGGCTAGAGTTGGAAATGCGCGTGCCCTATGTGTACCGTTCGGACGCCACCGTGAGCCGGGAATTGGCCATTGGCACTGCCACCGAAGGCGTGTTCTCGGCCAGTGGCATGCACATGGGTGACATTGAACTGGGTGCACGCTACCAGCTCAACGACGGTGGTGTGGACACGCCCTATTACATTGGCTCCCTGCGTTTCAAGAGTCGCACCGGCAAAGACCCGTTCAGCGTGGTCACCGACTGCCAGCAGCGCTGTGTGGACAACGCCACCGGCACCGGCCTGCCGCTGGACTTGCCGACCGGATCGGGCTTTTACTCATTGCAGACGGGGTTAACACTGCTGTACCCCTCGGACCCCGCCGTGTTTTTTGGCAGCGTCACCTACACCCACAACTTCAAGCGCGACAACATCAGCCGCAAGGTGCTCAACGGTGAGGAGGAGTTTCTCGGCTCTATCGCTCCCGGCGGCGTGATCGGGTTCAATTTCGGCATGGGCTTGGCGATCAACGAGAAATCGTCCTTCAGTCTGGGCTATGACCACAGCTCAGTCGCCAGAACCAAGAGCAACGGCGAGGTGGTTCCAGGCTCGGTGCGTACCCAGTTGAGCACCTTGTTGCTGGGTTACTCCTACCGCTTGAGCCCCAAGTACTCCCTGAGCGTGTCGGTGGGCGCGGGCCTGACCCGCGACACGCCTGATGTGTCCTTGACCCTGCGCCTTCCCATGACCTTTTGAACCCATAACGAGAGCAACCTGCCCATGTCCCCTATTTTGGTGGTTTATTACTCCCGCAGCGGCAACACCCAAACCATTGCCCGCCAGTTGGCCCGCGCCTGCAAAGCCGATCTGGAGCCCATTGTTGACGCGAGTCCACGCAACCAGATCACCGGCTATGTGCGCTCGGCCTATGAAGCAGCCCTGCACAAACCGGGGGCCATTCAACGCGCCAAACACGATCCCGCCAAGTACGACCTGGTGATCATTGGCACGCCAGTGTGGTGCTGGAACATGGCCAGCCCGGTAAGAACTTATTTGCTGCGCCATCGGCGGCAGTTGCGCCGCGTGGCCTACTTCTGCACCTATGGCGGCTCAGGCCAGGAAAAAGTACTGGGTGACATGGTGCAACTGTGTGGCCGGCCCGCACTGGGGACACTGGCGCTGTGCGACAAAGACATCACGACCACCCGGCACCGTGACGCCCTGACCCGCTTCGCCCAAGGGCTGAAATCAGGCTATCCGCCCCGAACGCACGCACCAGACGGGTACCTGGCCGATGAACCGCTCATCAGCCCCTGACCCCAACCACGCCATGCCCACGCCACACCCGGGCCAGAAACGCTACACCTGCCAGGTGCCACTGGCACTGGCCTCCCGGCTGGAAGCCCTGTTTGAAATGCACCCGCAGACGGATCGCAACCAGGTGATGACCGACCTGCTGGCGCTGGGCTTGGCAGAGGTGGCGCGCACGCGAGCTGCACGAAACGGAGCAAACCCGGCATATCAGCCAGACGCCCAGCAAGCCATTTACCTGCTCACCGGGCCCTTTGAAGCCTTTCACGGCTTGGTGCAAAAACACCACCTGGCCCTGGAATCCGCGATGAACGACCACCCAACAGTGCCCATGAACCCGCAGGACTACCGACTGAACCCCGACGACTGAATCAACGCATTGCGCGCGGATGGTCGTGTCAGGCTTGGGCCTTGGCGGCTTCCAGCAAATCGCGGGTCTTGATCGCCTCACGGCGTGCTGCTTGCGCAAAGTCGGGGGTGCTGGAGGCGTAAAGAATGGCGCGCGAAGAGTTGACGATGATGGGCGAAAGCGTTTCGCCCACGGTGCCATCAGCCCCTTTGACCCCGCGCCAACCAGCCTTGACCGTGGCCACAGCGTCACCGCCCTGCGCGCCCACGCCGGGAATCAACAAGGGCATGGTGGGCGCCACGGCGCGCACCCTCTCAATCTCTGCCGGGTAGGTCGCGCCCACCACCAGCCCCAACTGGCCATTGAGGTTCCAGGGGCCTTGCGCCAGACGCGCAATGTGCTCGTACAGCAGCGGCTCGCCGGCCACACTGCCCAGGCGCTGAAGCTGCAGATCATCGCCCCCCGGGTTGGAGGTGCGGCATAGCAAAAAGGCGCCTTTCCCGTGGTAGGTCAAGTACGGCTGCAAGGAATCAAAGCCCATGAAAGGCGACAAGGTGACGGCATCGGCCCCGTAGCGCTCGAACGCCTCCCGGGCGTACTGCTCCGCGGTGCTGCCGATGTCGCCGCGCTTGGCGTCCAGAATAATGGGCACCTGCGGTGCCGTGCGGCGCATGTGCGCCATCAGTCGCTCCAACTGGTCTTCCGCGCGGTTGGCGGCAAAGTAGGCAATCTGGGGCTTGAAGGCCATCACCAAATCAGCCGTGGCGTCAACAATGGCGGCGCAAAAGTCATAAATTTTGCCGGTGTCGCCCTGCATATGCGTCGGGAATTTGGCGGGCTCGGGGTCCAGGCCCACGCACAACATAGAGCCGTTTTGGCGCTCGGCAGTGCGCATCATGTCAAGAAAGGTCATGGGCTGATTGTAAGAAGGCGCTGCTTTGCTTTCGCAGGCGCCAACGCACCACGCCCATGAAAAAGGGCGCCGTAGCGCCCTTGAGTGTCAACCCGGACCGCAGCTTAGCGCGCAGCGCGCTCGGCCAGGAAGATTTCAATACGGCGGTTTTTGGCGCGACCAGCGTCGGTGTTGTTGTCGGCAATCGGTTCACGCGAGCCGCGGCCGTCGATCTGGATACGACGCGAATCCACACCGCGTGACACCAAATAATCCCGCGCACTGGCGGCCCGGTTCACGGACAGGGGGTTGTTGATGGCGTCCGACCCGGTGCTGTCGGTGTGGCCCACGATGCGAATTTCAGTGTTGGGCTGCCCGGTCAGGCCCTGGGCAAACTGGTCCAGAATGGGCCGCAGATTGGCCTTGATGTCGGCGCGACCGGTGTCAAACGAAATGTCACTGGGGATGTTCAGCTTGAGCTGGTTGTCTGCGGTCTGCGTCACGTCCACGCCCGTACCAGCGGTGGCTTGTTCCATGGCCGCTTTTTTCTTGGCCATTTGGGTGGACCAGACATAGCCGCCCAAAGCGCCCACGCCCGCCCCAATGACGGCCGACTTGCTGCTGTCGCCCAAAGCCGCACCGGCCAAGGCGCCCACGCCCGCCCCAATGGCCGAGCTGCGCTGGGCATCCGACATATTCGCGCAACCGCTGACCAGCAGCACCAAAGCACTCAGACCCGCCACCAAAGGGCGACTGCGTGATGTGAAAGTTGTCATGTTTTTTCCTTTTTGAGTAATGTCACTGTTAACTTATAGCACCCAAGGCCCAATCGCCTTGCGCTACAGCAAACGCCCCCCAAGAGCATCGGCCCAACCGGGGCGGGCGTTCGTGTTTGGCAGGGCGAGGCGCTCGGCAAAGCCCCCACAGACTTATATCCGATTAAATTAGTCAACAATAGAAGCCTATTCCTACAAGCAAGCAAACCATGACCCGAACGTCAACCGACAAAAGCAAAATCAAGTTCCTGCTGCTCGAAGGCATTCATCCCTCGGCGGTCAAAGTACTTCAGGCGGCGGGCTACTCACACATCGAGAGCCTGTCGGGCGCGCTGGCCGATGACGCGCTAAAGCTCAAAATTGCCGACGCGCATTTTGTGGGCATCCGCTCCCGCACCCAGCTCAGCGCCGAGGTGCTGGCCCATGCCCACAAGCTGGCGGCCATTGGCTGCTTTTGCATTGGCACCAACCAGGTGGACCTGAACGCCGCGCGCGAGCGGGGCATTGCGGTGTTCAACGCGCCGTTTTCCAACACCCGCTCGGTGGCTGAACTGGTGCTGGCCGAGGCCATTGTGCTGATGCGGGGCATCCCTGAGAAAAATGCCGTGGCGCACCGCGGCGGCTGGCTCAAGAGTGCCGACAACGCTTTTGAAATACGCGGCAAAACGCTGGGCATCGTGGGCTACGGCGCCATTGGCTCGCAGCTCTCGGTGCTGGCCGAGTCGCTGGGCATGCAGGTGGTGTTTTTTGACGTGGTCACCAAACTGCCGCTGGGCAATGCGCGTCAGGTGGCGCACTTGAACGACCTGTTGGCCCAGGCCGACGTGGTCAGCCTGCATGTGCCTGAGACGCCCGCCACCCAGTGGATGATGGGCGCTGCGCAAATTGCGGCCATGAAGCCGGGCAGTGTGCTGATCAACGCCTCACGCGGCACGGTGGTCGAGATCGAACCGCTGGCCGAGGCGCTGCGGCAGAAGAAGCTGCTGGGTGCCGCCATTGATGTGTTTCCGCAAGAACCGCGCAGCAACCAGGACACCTTTGAGTCGCCCCTGCGCGGCCTGGACAATGTGATTTTGACGCCCCACATTGGCGGCTCCACGCTGGAGGCACAAGAAAACATTGGCATTGAAGTGGCCGAAAAACTGGTCAAGTACAGCGACAACGGCACGTCCACCTCCAGCGTCAACTTTCCTGAAGTGGCCCTGCCCGCCCACCCGGGCAAGCACCGCCTGCTGCACATTCACCGCAACGTGCCGGGCGTGCTCTCTGGCGTAAACCAGGTGTTTTCCCAGAACCACATCAACATTGCCGCGCAGTACCTGCAAACGCGCGACACCGTGGGTTATGTGGTGATTGACATTGATGCCGCCCACTCCGACGTGGCGCTGGCCAAACTGGCCGAGGTACCTGGCACCCTGCGCTGCCGGGTTTTGTTCTGACAACACCGCCCGAGTGCGCATGCCCATGAATCCGCCAAACCCGTTGACTCAACTCATCCTCAACCCGCTCAATGACAACGTGTGCCTGGTGCTGGGGCCCGATGGCCAGCATGTGGGCAATCTGAAATACATCAACGGCCTGTGGAAGTTCAAGGCCATTGGCTACGACGCCCAGGGTGATGTACTGCCCGGCGGCGGGCCGCTGACCGAGCGGCACAACACCACATTTGTAAGGCTGGACGCTGCCGAGGTCAGCGCCCGGCTTCTGGCGGATTAGGCGGGGGCAAACCGGCTGGACAGGTAGTTGATGATCGCGCCCGAGTCATACAACCACTGGGTCTGACCCGACGCGTCGGTGATCTTCAGACACGGCACCTTCACGGCGCCGCCGCCTTGCAGCAGCGCATCGCGGTGGGTGAGGTTTTTTTGCGCGTCACGGCGCTCAATGGGCAGCGCCAGGCGGTGCATCTCCCGGCGCACCTTGATGCAAAACGGGCAGGTGGCAAACTGGTAAAGCACCAGGCTTTGGCACTGCTGGTCCACCGCTTGCTGCAGGGCCGGTGCACGCACGATCGCGCGGGGCCGGCTCAGGGCTTCCCACAACAGCATGAAGGGGCCCAACACCACGCGCAGGGCTTTGAAAAACATTCGGATCATAAAAATTTCTGACTGAATTTAAAAGTGAGGTGGCCTGGCTCAGCGGGCCACCATCAGCTTGAAGCGCCCGCCCGGACCCGCGCTGAGGCGACCCATGTCGGTCAGCTTGCGCAAAGCTGCGGTCATGGAGCCCAGCGGAATGCCGGTGACCAGCGCACTGGCCGATTGGTTGAAAGGCAAAAATTCCTGGGTGTTCAGCAGGCCTTGCAAATGCTGCAACAGCTTGCCGGCGTTGCCGCC
>CAZLRQ010000058.1:0-1339 GCA_964562035.1 uncultured Rhodoferax sp.
GGTTCGCAAGACACCACCGGCCCCATGACCCGTGACGAGCTGAAAGACCTGGCTTGCCTGGGCTTCAGCGCTGACTTGGTGATGCAATCGTTCTGCCACACGGCGGCTTACCCCAAGCCCGTGGACGTGAAGATGCACCACGAGTTGCCTGACTTCATCAGCACCCGTGGCGGCGTGCCCTTGCGTCCAGGCGACGGCATCATTCACTCTTGGCTCAACCGCATGTTGTTGCCTGACACCGTGGGCACCGGCGGCGACAGCCACACCCGTTTCCCCATCGGCATCAGCTTCCCCGCCGGCTCCGGACTGGTCGCTTTTGGTGCGGCCACTGGCGTGATGCCTCTGGACATGCCTGAGAGCGTGTTGGTGCGTTTCAAAGGTGAAATGCAGCCCGGTATCACCTTGCGTGATTTGGTCAACGCCATTCCTTTGTACGCCATCAAGGCTGGCCTGCTGACGGTCGCCAAGCAAGGCAAGAAAAACATTTTCTCGGGCCGTGTGCTGGAAATTGAAGGCTTGCCCAACCTGAAGGTCGAGCAAGCGTTTGAGTTGAGCGACGCCTCTGCCGAGCGCAGCGCCGGTGGTTGCACCGTGCACCTGAACAAAGAGCCGATCATCGAATACATCAACAGCAACATCACCATGTTGAAGTGGATGATTGCCGAGGGTTACTCCGATGTGCGCACCATCAAACGCCGGATTGCTGCCATGGAAGCCTGGCTGGCGGACCCCCAGTTGCTCAAAGGCGATGCCGATGCCGAGTACGCTGCGGTCATCGAGATTGACCTGGCCGACATCCATGAGCCGATCGTGGCATGCCCGAACGACCCCGACGATGTGAAAACATTGGCAGATGTGGCTGGTTCCAAGATCGACGAAGTGTTCATCGGTTCCTGCATGACCAACATTGGTCACTTCCGCGCGGCGTCCAAGCTGTTGGAAAACAAGCGCGACATTCCCGTCAAGCTGTGGATGGCACCGCCCACCAAGATGGATGCCAAGCAACTGAGCGAAGAGGGCCACTACGGCGTTCTGGGTTCTGCAGGCGCGCGCATGGAAATGCCCGGCTGCAGCTTGTGCATGGGTAACCAGGCGCAGGTGAAAGAAGGCGCTACCGTGTTCTCCACCAGTACCCGCAACTTTCCTAACCGTCTGGGCAAGAACAGCAACGTGTACCTGGGTAGTGCCGAGTTGGCAGCCATTTGCTCCAAGCTGGGCCGCATCCCGACCAAAGCCGAGTACATGGCTGATATGACCGTGTTGACGGCGGCCAGCAACACGGTGTACCAGTACCTGAACTTTGACCAGGTGCAGGACTACAAGGACGCTGCAGCGTCGG
>CAZLRQ010000058.1:1439-11887 GCA_964562035.1 uncultured Rhodoferax sp.
TACCAGTACCTGAACTTTGACCAGGTGCAGGACTACAAGGACGCTGCAGCGTCGGTCTGAGAAGACCACTGAGTCAGGCAGTCAGAGGCTTCAAGGCCTCGGTATGTCAGGCTGATTAAGTTGACGCCTCACAGCTTGGGTTGTGAGGCGTTTTTCTTGGTGGGTGCCAGTGGCTGTGCTTTGTGCCTGATATTCATGGCACCAGCCGCCAAGAAGTTGGCCGGAGCTTGCCTGCTGCGCGTTTAAACTCCCCGCTGTCGTAAAAAAGTCAAATATCTGACATATTCTCCTGAGGAGCACGCCATGTTTTTTGGCAAACTGTTGCCACGTGATGGCAATTTTTTTGAAATGTTCAACCAGCATGCCGACCGCATCGTCGAGGCGGCCCATGCTTTTTCCCTGCTTGTGGCCAACTACAGCGACGTCCATCTGCGTGACAAATACAACGATGACGTCGACAAGGCCGAAGGTGCCGCAGACCGTGTGACTCACGAGGTCAACAAGGCGCTGCATAAGACCTTCATCACGCCCATTGACCGCGAACAAATCCATGGGCTGATCAACACCATGGACGACGTGGCTGACCTGATTCAGGATTCAGCCGAAACCATGGCGCTGTATGACGTGCGGCACATGACGGAAGAAATGGTTCAGCTCACTGATTTGAGCGTGAAGTGTTGCGAGCGCCTGCGCGATGCGGTCCGCCTGCTGGACAAGATTGCCGACCCGAGCACGGCGGAGGCTGCGCTGAAAACTTGCGAAGAAATTGACCAACTGGAGAGTGACGCCGACCGCGTGATGCGCAGCGCCATGAGCAAGTTGTTTCGCGAGGAGCCCGATGTGCGCGAGGTCATCAAGCTCAAAGCGATCTATGAATTGCTGGAGACGATAACTGACAAGTGCGAGGATGTGGCGAATTTGATCGAGGGCATCATCCTCGAGAACTCTTGATTTTTGACGGACTCTGAACCATGGAATCCGTACAAACAGCGGTGTGGGTGGTGGCGATGCTGGTGGCGCTCGCCATCGTGTTCGACTTCATGAATGGCTTTCATGATGCGGCCAATTCAATTGCCACCGTGGTCTCGACGGGCGTTCTCAAGCCAGGGCAGGCGGTTGTATTTGCGGCCTTCTTCAATGTGATCGCCATTTTTGTTTTCCATTTGAGTGTGGCAGCAACGGTCGGTAAAGGGATTGTGCTGCCGGGCGTGGTGGACACCCATGTGGTGTTTGGGGCCCTACTGGGCGCCATTGCCTGGAACTTCATCACTTGGTACTACGGCATTCCCAGCAGCTCATCGCATGCACTGATCGGCGGCATTGTGGGGGCCGTCATGGCCAAGGCGGGCGCCGGATCGTTGGTGGCCTCCGGTATTCTGAAAACAGTGGCATTTATCTTTTTGTCACCGCTTTTAGGCTTTTTGTTGGGTTCGATCATGGTGGTCGTTGTGGCCTGGGTGTTCCGGCGCATGCGACCACTGAAGGCGGACAAGTGGTTTCGTCGTTTGCAGCTTGTTTCTGCTGGGGCCTACAGCTTGGGCCATGGTGGTAACGATGCCCAAAAAACGATCGGCATCATCTGGATGCTCCTGATCGCTACGGGCTACTCCGCCGCCTCCGATGCCGCGCCGCCAACCTGGACTATTGTCAGTTGCTACCTGGCGATTGGTGCTGGCACCATGTTTGGTGGCTGGCGCATCGTCAAGACGATGGGGCAAAAAATCACCAAACTCAAGCCCGTGGGTGGTTTTTGTGCGGAGACCGGGGGGGCGCTGACGCTGTTTCTGGCCACCGCGCTGGGTGTTCCGGTGTCGACCACGCACACCATCACCGGGGCCATCGTGGGGGTCGGCTCGGTGCAACGCGCCAGCGCTGTGCGCTGGGGTATTGCGGGCAATATTGTGTGGGCCTGGATACTGACCATTCCCGCCAGTGCGTTCGTCGCAGCCGTGGCGTATTGGATCAGTCTCCAGCTTTTCTAATTTATTGAGAAATCTTTCGCGCTTCTTCGACTTGGTACTCGAAGTAGCGCTGAAAGCTGAAGGCTATGCTGCTCATGAGGGCCGTCGTGCCGATCAATAGTGCGACCACAATGGCACCAATGGTCAACCAATTGGTTTGGCCAGGTTTTGCGTCTGATGGCAAACTGGCGTTAAAGCGGGCATTCCACTTTTCGGGTGTCATCAGACCGTACACGATGGTGGTCAAAGCGCAGCCGGCGATCGTGAACCCAAGGAGCGGTATCAGCACCCAACTCCATTGGTCGTCAACACCGAATTGCTGAATTCGCTCAACACCATACAGGCCCAGGGCTGTCGGTAGAGGCAGCAACCAGCCCAGCAGGTCGCCCATGCCTTTCAGGTAAAAACGATGCAAGCCCAAAGGCCCGCCAAAAAAAGCCAGCCAAGCGGCTGTGGTTTTGTTTTTCATAATGAATTAGTTTGAATCCGGTGCGCTTGAATCGCCGGCGCCCAACGCTTTGTCCATCAGGACCACATCCAGCCAGCGGCCGAATTTCCAGCCGCAGGATTTGAGCACGCCAACATGCGTAAAGCCCACGGACTGGTGAACGCCGATCGACCCTTGATTGGCCGAGTCACCAATGACCGCGATTAATTTGCGCACGCCTGCGGCCTCTGCCCGCTGCATTAATTCGGTCAACAGGCTGCGACCCAAACCTCGGCCCAGCGCTTCGGGCGCCAAATAAATGGAGTCTTCCGCCGAAAAACGGTAAGCCGGCCTGGGCTTGAACCAATTGCAATAGGCAAATCCCAAAATCTGCGAACCGTCGGTTGCGACGAGGTAGGGCAATCCTTTGCCAATCACATCTGCGCGGCGGTTGGCCATGTCGTCACAAGAAGGGGGATCGATCTCAAAGGTGCCGGTGCCATGCAGGACATGGTGCTTGTAAATGGCGGTAATCGCAGGAATATCTTCAGGCAGGCTGTTGCGAATAATAAGCATAAAAATAGGAACCGTTATAATGAAAGGCTACCCAACGTGTCGCTGGCCGGGTGGCCAAGTCGCGTGTCTCAAGCGCTGGGTTAAGTGCAGAATTTAACGGTGGATTTAATCCGCCGACCTCTAAGGATAAATCATGGTCGTCATCCGACTCGCTCGCGGCGGTGCAAAAGCACGCCCGTTTTTCAATATTGTTGTGGCTGACAAGCGTACCCGTCGTGACGGCCGTTTTATCGAGCGCATTGGTTTTTACAACCCGATCGCAACCGCCAACGAAGAAAGCATTCGCATTGCCCAAGATCGTCTGACCTACTGGAAGGGCGTTGGCGCCCAAGCGTCTCCCACCGTGGAACGTTTGATCAATCAAGCTGCCAAAAAAGCGGCTTAACTGATCGTGATGCTGCCCGGCCTTGAAGCCGCCGATCTTCCGGCGGACGCGATCGAAGTCGGGCGCATTGCCGATGCCTGGGGCATCAAAGGCTGGTTCAAAGTCCTGCCGCACAGCGCCGATCCCGAGGCGCTTTTTTCTTCCAAACGCTGGTTTCTCATGCCCTCCGAGCGGGGTGCCAAAACGTTTTCCGGAACGGTGAGGCTGGCAATCAATGAAGCCAAAACCCATTCTGGTTCTGTTGTTGCCTCTGCCCAAGGCGTCAATGACAGGACGGCAGCCGAGACGCTGCGCGGTGCCCGCATTTTCGTGTCGCGGGCCAGCTTCCCGACAGCCAGTAAAGATGAGTATTACTGGGTCGATTTGATCGGCCTTCAGGTGGTTAACCGGGAGGGCTTGGACCTTGGTATTGTTCGTGAGTTGTTGTCCACCGGGGCGCAAACTGTTCTGGTGATGGAATATACGCAAGACGACAAAGTGCACGAGCGAATGATTCCATTTGTATCCGTTTATGTGGACGATGTAGACATGGCCGGTCGGCGTATTTTGGTCGATTGGCAGCCTGATTTTTGAACGTCTGACCATGCGGTTTGACGTCGTTACGCTTTTCCCTGAGTTATTTGCGCCGCTTTTGAGTAGCGGTATCACGCGCCGGGCCTACGC
Source organism: uncultured Rhodoferax sp. (assembly GCA_964562035.1). Lineage (GTDB taxonomy): Bacteria > Pseudomonadota > Gammaproteobacteria > Burkholderiales > Burkholderiaceae_C > Rhodoferax. The sequence continues at coordinate 5,452 of CAZLRQ010000058.1, forward strand.
ATCGGGTGCGGTGGATGTCCACCTCAGCAATCCCCGCGATTTTGCTTCCGGCAATTACAGGCGGATTGACGATCGTCCTTTTGGCGGTGGTCCTGGCATGGTCATGATGCCCGAGCCCTTGGCCAGAACCTTGCAACACATTCGGTCTAAGCGTGCAGATTCTGCGCCAGTGGTACTTTTTTCACCGGCGGGACAAACCCTTGACCATGCAGCCGTGGAGCGTTGGAGTCAAAGCGCCGGTGCGGTGCTAATTTGTGGCCGTTATGAAGGGATTGATCAGCGTTTCATCGATGACTATGTCACTGAAGAAATCAGTCTGGGTGACTTTGTCTTGTCTGGGGGGGAGATTGCGGCCATGGCCTTGCTGGACGCTGTCGCGCGCCTTCAGCCGGGTGTGTTGAACGATGAGGGTAGTCATCAGCAAGACAGTTTCAATCCCGTGCTGGACGGGCTGCTGGATTGTCCTCATTACACGCGTCCGGAGAATTGGCTGGGCCAAGGTGTACCAGATGTGCTTTTGTCGGGTCATCATGTTCGTGTGGAGCAGTGGCGACGTGAGCAGCGCCTGGCAATCACAGCCCGTCGCCGGCCTGAATTAATTGATAAAGCTCGAGAGTCTGGGCGCTTAAGCCGTGCGGATGAGTTGTTTTTGCAGAGCTGTGCCAGTGCAGCCAGTCAAGCTTGATTTTCTAAATAGCACACAGCGCAGGCTATAATTTAAGGCTAACCGATCCTCTGAGAGGCTGTTTGATGTCGTTTGTCATCAAGCTCGTGCACCAATCCCGATGCAAGCGCTCCCAAGATCATTTGAGGTAACTATGAATTTGATTCAAATCCTTGAGCAAGAAGAAATTGCTCGTCTCGGTAAAACTATTCCCGAATTCGCGCCTGGTGACACTGTGATTGTCAGCGTCAATGTGGTCGAAGGCACGCGCAAGCGCGTTCAGGCTTACGAAGGCGTGGTCATTGCCAAGCGCAACCGTGGCCTCAACAGTGGTTTCATCGTTCGCAAGATTTCAAGCGGCGAGGGTGTCGAGCGTACGTTCCAGACCTACAGCCCCCTGATTGCCGGCATTGAAGTCAAGCGTCGTGGTGATGTGCGTCGTGCCAAGTTGTACTACCTGCGTGATCGCAGCGGTAAGTCGGCTCGTATCAAGGAAAAGCTGCCAGCGCGTAAAGTGGCGGCAGTGAGCACAGCCGCTTAACGCGACTGGTCTCTGTCCCTAGAAACCGCCCCCAGCGCAGGCTTGTGGCGGTTTTTTTACGTCTTCTATTTGCGTCAATTGCTTTGGCTTCACGTTCCCTCAATCCGCCGGTGGCCAAACCGACAAGTTTTGACCCAAGAAATCTTCCCTTCTTGGGCGTGGATAGCCACTTGAGGGCCGTTCCCTTGAGCGCATTGCAGCCAGCGGCGTTGCAACAACGATTTGCGGCACCTCCTGTTTGGGCGCCTGAAGTGCGGGCTGAGCAGTCATTTGTCGAGCGTATGCCTTTGCGGGCTGCTGTACTGGTGCCCATCGTGATGCGGGCGCAATTGACCGTTTTACTCACTGAACGCACAACGCATCTTTCCAGCCATTCCGGTCAGATCGCTTTTCCGGGGGGCAAGACTGACGAGGGGGACTCCGACGCAACGGCGACAGCGCTGCGGGAGGCTTTTGAAGAAGTAGGTCTCGATTCCGCGTTTGTTCAGGTTCTCGGTGCCTTACCCGAGTACTTCACTGGGTCGGCCTTCGTCGTGACACCGGTCGTGGCGCTTGTGCGGCCTGGGTTCAAACTTATTCCGAACGCTAATGAGGTCGCTGATGTATTCGAGGTGCCATTGGCGTTCTTGATGAATCCGGCGCATCATCAGCGTCAGGCCTTGGAATGGGAAGGGGTACGGCGCGAGTGGTTTGCGATGCCTTATCAAGATGAATTTAAGCAGCGGTTTATCTGGGGTGCCACGGCTGGCATGCTGCGCAACCTCTATCGTCTGTTGTTGGCCTGATGTGGCGTGCCGCTATGATCGTCTTATGAGCTTTATCGCTGTTCTTTTCGCCCTTTTGCTGGAGCAGGCGCGGCCCTTGGGAAGAGGGAATCCAGTGCACGTCGGTCTGCGCGCCTGGGTGTTGTGGATCAGTCGTAATTTTGATGCGGGCAAATCGTTACACGGCTGGCTGGCATGGGGTTTTGCCGTCGGCACACCTGCTCTGGGTGCATTAGCCATTTACTGGCTGCTGGATGTCTTTGTAGGTTGGCCGCTCGCCGTGCTATGGAGCATTGCCGTTCTTTACACAACCTTGGGGTTTCGGCAATTCAGTTTTCATTTCACCCAAATCAGGGATGCATTGGCCGATGGCGATGAAGATTTGGCTCGCCAGTTGCTTGCCAGTTGGCAGCAAATTGATGCCAGTGAATTGCCTCGGGTTGAAATTGTTCGGCACGTGATGGAGCACTCTGTGCTGTCAGCGCATCGGCATGTGTTCGGTGTGCTGGCTTGGTTCTCGGTATTGGCTGCTTTTGGGTTTGGGCCTGCGGGCGCGGTTCTGTACCGTTTGAGTGAATTTGTGGTTCGCTATTGGCGTCACAAAGGCCGGGTGAACCATCAACCGGTGAGTGATGCTTTGTTGCAGACGGCCAGTCGCGCCTGGGCCGCCCTTGACTGGGTGCCTGCGCGTATTACCGCCATCAGTTTTGCGGTAGTGGGTAGTTTTGAGGAAGCCATCGATGGCTGGCGAAGTTACAACGCGCGGTATCCTGGCGACAATGATGGCGTCATCCTTGCTGCAACGTCGGGAGCCGTCGGAATCAAGCTGGGAGGCGGTGCGGGTCAGAGCGCAACAACCGAAAAGGACGCTTCGACAGCGGCCGCGCCAGACCGCTCCTCCGCTGATGCAGCCACGAGTCAATCCCCTGAACTCGCCCATCTTGCTCTGATTGTCGGCCTGGTGTGGCGTACGGTGGTGATGTGGATGGTGTTGCTCGCACTGTTGACGATGGCACGCTTGCTCGGCTAGGCAGGGAAATAAAACGGCACTTTCGCCGGTTTCAATATTTTCTGGTTTGGCTCAGTTCAGCGTACAAATCGCTATAAATTTTATAGCGATTGGCGCTTATTCCATCGGGGCTGCCATCGGGTTTAACTGCCGCCATCACACCACAGCCGGGTTCATGCAGGTGACTGCAGTTGTAGAACTTGCACTGGGCCACATGCGGCTTCAGGTCTGGCATGTAGGCCGCTAACTGAGCGTGATCAATGTGATTCAGTCCAAATTCCTGAAATCCAGGTGAGTCAATCAGTGCGGTCTGCTTTTCGTCATCGACCCAATACCACGTGGTGCTGGTGGTTGTGTGTTTACCTGAATTGAGGGCTTGTGATATCTCGCCAGTTTGAGCCAGTGCGCCGGGCGCCAACAGGTTAATCAGGGTGCTTTTACCGGCGCCTGACGGACCGAGTACCAGGGTAGTTTTGCCTTTTAACAGTTTGAGAAGTTCTGCCCGATCGACATCGCTCGACTGTTTGAGTGACAAAGGCAGTACGCCATAGTGCATTTGTCGGTAAGGCCTAAGCCATGCCCAGGCCCTTTCAAAAGGTTTGACCAAATCGCTTTTGTTCAGCGCAATGATGGGGGTGATGTGTTCGGCTTCGGCCGCGATCAGGGCGCGAGACAATTGGCTGCTTGAGAATTCGGGCTCAGCAGCAATCAGAATCAACACTTGGTCCAGGTTGGACGCAAATGACTTGGTACGCACGTCGTCCTGACGGTAAAACAGATTACGGCGTGTCTCAATTTTCTCTATGGTTCCCTCGTCACGTGACGCTTGCCAGAGCACTTGATCGCCCACTACCCCCTGGCTTTTCTTGCCCCGCGAATGGCAAATCAAACGTTGCCCCTCAGGGGTTTCGACGAGAAAGTGTCTACCGTAGTTGGCGATGATCAAACCGCGTTCAAGTTTGGCGTGCTTCATCAGCGCGTGCATTCTGAGAGTTGACTCATGCCAACAAGGCTTCAACCGCCGCGGCACACTCAAAATCAGTTACGGTGATACCGCCGACATCGTGGGTGTTGAAACGAACCTCGCAGCGACTGAAATGCACTGACAAATCAGGGTGGTGATTTTGTCGGTTAGCGATAAAGGCCAGCGCATTGACAAAAGAAATGGTCTCGTAATAGTTGCCAAACTCAAACGACTTCTCAATGGCCACGGCCGGGCCATCGCCGGTCAGTTTCCAGCCGTCCAGCTTGGCCAGTTGAGTGACAACCTCTGGTGCACTCAGGGCACGGCGGCCTGTGTCCTTGTGGTTTTTTGTTTTCAGAGAGGAGGGCATGGTATGTACTCAAGTGCCTAAAAGAGGTGATGTCGACATGCGAGCCAGCCTCTCGGACGCGGGTGGGTGGGAATAAAAAAACTTCACATACACCGGATCAGGCGTTAGCGTCGAGGCATTATCTTGGAATAGTTTAAGCAGCGCAGTTGCCAGATCCGAGCCATTTGTTTGGGCCACGGCGTAGGCATCCGCCTCGAATTCATGGCGGCGTGATGAGCGCGCCATCACGGGGGATATGAAAAAACTGAAAACAGGCACCACCAGCATGAAAAGCAACAGGGCCAACGCGTCGTTGGCGGCGCTTAGGTTGGGCAAGACACCCAGTCCGGTAAAGAACCAGGCCTGCGTAGCCAACCAACCCAAGAGCGCAAAACCGACCAGGCTCATGGCAAACAGCGTCACGACTCGCTTGATCACATGCTTGTGCTTGAAATGCCCCAACTCGTGGGCCAGAACAGCCTCTACCTCTTGGGCGCTCAACTTGGCCAGCAGCGTGTCATAAAACACCACGCGCTTGCTCGCACCGAAGCCGGTGAAATATGCATTCGCATGTGCGCTGCGTCGGCTGCCATCCATGACAAACAGGCCTTTGGCGGCAAAGCCGCAACGCGCCATCAGCGCCGTCACCCGGTCTTTGAGGGCTTTGTCTTCCAGCGGCGAAAACTTGTTGAACAAGGGAGCGATGTAGGTCGGGTAAACCAACAGCATCAGCAGATTCAAACCCATCCAGACGCCCCAGGCCCAAACCCACCAGAAACTGCCAGTGGCGCTCATCATCCACAAAATGAGTGCGGCAATGGGTAGCCCTACCAGCGCGCCAATCACACTGGATTTCAAAAAATCGGCCAGCCACAATTGGGCTGTCATTTTGTTGAAACCAAAGCGCTCTTCGAGTACAAAGGTTCGGTACAAGGTGACTGGCAGATCAATCACCCCGCTCACGATAACGAACGCGGCGAGTAAAGCCAGTTGCTGCACCATGCCCCCGCCTAGCGACGCCATCAGAATCTGGTTGAGCCAAGAGATGCCACCCAGCAGGGTCCAGCTAATCAATACCGCAGCACCCAGCGCCAAGTCGATCAAGCCCAGGCGCGCTTTGGCGATCGTGTAGTCCGCGGCTTTTTGGTGGGCCTGCAGGGTGATCGTCTGCGTGAAGGCGCTTGGCACTTGGCTTCGGTGTTGCGCCACATGCCGGATTTGTCGGGCGTTCAACCAGTATTTGAGCAACAAGCCCGTCACCAATGCCAGGACGAAAGCCAGGGTCAAGAGCAGTGAGGGCACAAAAGGCGTGGAGGTTTCGAGCATGGCGTAAGAGTTTAGGCCATCAGCGACAATTCAAAGCATGGATTCAGCGAACACCCCCACTCCCAACCCTCTGCTATTGAAGTCTGATCAAAACCTGATTTGGCTGGATTGTGAAATGACCGGCCTGGACCCCGAAGTCGATCGCATCATTGAGATCGCTATCGTGATTACAGGGCCCAAGCTGGAAACCCGCATCGAAGGCCCTGTGCTCGTGATTCATCAAAGCGATGCGCAGCTTGGCAAGATGGACGCCTGGAACAAAGGCACACACGGTAAAAGTGGCTTGATTGACAAAGTCAAGGCGTCCACCTTGGCCGAGGCTGAGGCGGAGACTGTGCTAATCGACTTTTTGAGCCAGTATTCGTCAAAGAAGGCGTCGCCCATGTGTGGGAACAGCATCGGTCAGGATCGTCGCTTTCTGGTCAAGTACATGCCGAAGTTAGAGGCGTTTTTTCACTACAGAAATCTGGACGTGAGCACGCTCAAGGAGCTCGCCAAGCGCTGGCGCCCTGAGGTGTACAGCGGCTTCAAAAAACAGCAGCGCCACACCGCACTGGCTGACGTTCATGAGTCCATTGATGAGATGGAGCATTACAAGCAGCACTTTTTAAAGTTAAATGGTTAGGTATAAACCCGAATTCGGTGCATAATCAGGGGCTGCGCTGCAATGAGTAGCGCATATTTGTACATCTCCCTTCATTCACTGGGTTCAAAGCACAATTGCAAAGGCAAATGTGCTTAATAAGGGCCCCCAGCGCTGATTGAACTCTTAGCGAGTCAGAGCAGGTTCCGTTTGATGGTTGATGTTTTTTAACCATT
>CAZLRQ010000059.1:0-11815 GCA_964562035.1 uncultured Rhodoferax sp.
GCCACCAGCCCGCTGCCCCCGGCCCTGCAGGCCGTGGCCGGTGACGACGCCGAAGAACAAGCCCAGCGCGAACTGCAAAACCTGCAAGAGCAGCAAAGCCTGATGCTGGCGCAGGTCAAGAAACAACTGGCCGCCCTGCCCCCCAGCGACCCGCGCCTGGCGCAAACCTCGCCCGACCAGGTGGAGCGCGAACAAAAACGCCGCCAGCTCATCAAACTGCTGGCCGAGATTGAACGGCGCATCAACGAAGAAAACGCCCGCCCGCGCAAGCGCTACATCAGCCCGGCCACGCGCGAAGAGGTGTACGCGGTGTACTACGACCAGTTGCGCCGGCGCATTGAGGACAAAGGCACCGAAAACTTCCCCGAAGCTGGCGGACAAAAGCTCTATGGCGAACTGACCATGATGGTCACCGTTAACTTTGACGGCCGCATTCTCAACACCGAAATCATCCAAAGCTCGGGCAACCGCACGCTGGACCGCCGTGCTGAAGCCATTGCCCGCAGCGCCGGGCCGTTTGGCCAATTCAACGAGGGCATGCGCCGCAAGGCAGACCAGATCATGGTGATTTCACGCTTCAAATTCAACCGCGACGAGACGCTGGAAACCCGGCTCAGCGCCAACAACTAGCCCGCGTTTACGCGCCCCTGCGATTCATGACCTCTCTCCAATCTGCCCCTGATCTTTATTGCGTGATGGGCAACCCCGTGGCGCACAGCAAGTCGCCCTGGATTCACGCCCGGTTTGCCGAACTCACCGGCCAGTCGCTGCACTACGACAAGCGCCAGATTGCACTCGACGGCTTTGTGGCCGGCGTGCACGCCTTCGTGGCCGAGGGCGGGCGGGGCTGCAACATCACCGTGCCCTTCAAGTTTGAAGCCGCCGCACTGGCCACCCACACCAGCGAACGAGCCACCCTGGCGCAGGCGTCCAACATTTTGACCTTTAAGGACGGCCGGATTTTGGCCGACAACACCGACGGCGCCGGGCTGGTCAATGACATCCAGCGCAACGCTGGCGTGGCCCTGAGTGACCGACGGGTGTTGCTGATTGGCGCCGGCGGCGCCAGCGCGGGCGTGTTGGGCCCGCTGCTGCTGGCGCAGCCGGCCCACATCACCGTGGCGAACCGCACGCTGGCCAAAGCTGACGACCTGGTGGCACGCCATGCCAACCTGGCATTGCTACAAAATACAGAGCTACTCGCACAATCCCTGCAAGGACTGGAGGGTGATTTCGATGTCATCATCAACGCCAGCGCCAGCAGCCTGGCCGGGGCTGGCGTGCCCGTGTCCAGCCGCACCCTGAGGCCCGGCGCCCTGGCCTACGACATGATGTACGGGCCCGCGGCTGAAGGCTTCATGACCTGGGCGCGCGAACACGGCGCCAGCCCGCGTGACGGCTTGGGCATGCTGGTGGAGCAGGCGGCCGAGGCCTTTTTGATCTGGCGCGGGGTGTTGCCACCGTCGCAACCCGTGCTGGCCGAGCTGCGGGCCGAGATGGCATGAAGCCGCTGCTGCGCTGGCTCGGGCTGGTGCTGGCCGCGGTGCTGGCGCTGCAGTTGTACTTTGTGGGGCGCATTGCCGCCATGGTGGTGGTTGACCCGCAATCCACCGCCTTTGAGCGCTCGGAAGCCTGGCGCGTGCTGACCACCCCCAGCAGCCCGCGCTGGCAACAGCAATGGGTGGCCTACCCCGACATCTCCAACCACCTGAAGCGCGCCGTCATTGCCAGCGAGGACGACGGCTTCAACAACCACGACGGCGTGGACTGGGACGCGCTGGAAAAAGCCTGGCAGCGCAACGCCCGCACCGAAGCCCAAGTGGCCAAAAAAGCCGAGGTCGCCGCGGCCAAAGGCAAGCCGCTGCCGCGTCCGCCCAAAGTGGTGGGCGGCTCCACCATCACGCAGCAGTTGGCGAAAAACCTGTTTTTGTCGGGCGAGCGCACGCTCCTTCGCAAGGGGCAGGAGTTTGTGCTGACCCTGCTGCTGGAGGCCTTGCTGAGCAAGGAGCGCATTCTGGAGATTTACCTCAACAGCGTGGAGTGGGGCGACGGCGTGTTTGGCGCCGAAGCCGCGGCGCAGCGCTACTTCAAGAAGCCCGCCGCCAAGCTCAGCGCGTATGAGGCCGCGCGCCTGGCGGTCATGCTGCCGCGCCCCAAGTACTTTGAGAAGCTGCCCAATTCCAGTTACGTGTCAGGCCGCGCCAACGTCATCGTCAACCGCATGGCCAGTGCCGAGTTGCCCTGACCCACCCGGCCTACTGAGAAGCCAATGCGAATACTTGGGATCGACCCCGGCCTGCGGGTCACCGGCTTTGGCCTGATTGATGTGCACGGCTCCGCGCTCACCTATGTGGCCAGCGGCACCATCAGCACCACCCACATTGAAAAAGACTACCTGCCCGCACGGCTGAAAGTCTTGTTTGACGGCATTCGCGAGGTGGTTGAGCGTTATGAGCCCGACGCGGCCTCGGTGGAAATAGTGTTTGTCAACGTCAACCCCCAATCCACTTTGCTGCTGGGGCAAGCCCGGGGTGCGGCCGTGACCGCCCTGGTGTCCAGCGACCTGCCGGTGGCGGAGTACACCGCGCTGCAAATGAAGCAGGCCGTGGCCGGCTACGGCCGCGCCGACAAAACCCAGATTCAGGAAATGGTGCGCCGCCTGCTCGCCCTGCCCGGGTTGCCCGGGTCGGACGCCGCAGACGCGCTGGGCCTGGCCATCACCCACGCCCACGCCGCCACCTCCATGGCCCGGCTGGCCCAGGCCAAAGGCTTGGGCGGCGCGCAGAACCAGACGCAAAAAGCCGCTTACAAGGCGGGGCGCACGCGTTAACCCTGGAGCCCCGATGTCTGACGAAATTCACTCCTACGAGCCCCGCCGCGGGCACGGCCTGCGGCACGACCCGTTCAACGCCATCGTCGGGCCCCGCCCGATTGGCTGGATTTCGACCGTCAGCGCCGCGGGGCAGCGCAACCTGGCGCCCTACAGCTTTTTCAACGCCTTCAACTACGTGCCACCCATCATCGGGTTTGCCAGCATTGGCTACAAAGACACGGTGCGCAACGTGGAGCAAACCGGTGAATTCGTCTGGAACCTGGCGACCCGCCCGCTGGCCGAGGCCATGAACCAGACCTGTGCGCCTGTGGCGCCGGAGGTGAGCGAGTTTGAGTTGGCAAACCTGACGCCCCTGGCCTCACAACGCATCAAGCCACCCCGGGTGCTGGAAAGCCCGGTGTCGTTTGAATGCAAGCTGACCCAGATCGTGCAACTGCAAGGCGCTGACGGCACGAAAGTGCCCACCTGGCTGGTGCTGGGCGAGGTGGTGATGGTGCACATCCGCAAGCGCTTGCTCAGTGATGGTGTTTACGACACCGCGCGGGCCGAGCACATTTTGCGTGGTGGGGGGCCTGGCGACTACTTTACGGTGGGGCCGGCGCAGTTGTTTCAGATGTGGCGGCCGACCGGCGCTGGCGGGCCCACGCCAGTGGCGGCGTCATCAACAAGCGCGCCGTCACCGTGAGTTTGGCCCCCTCGCTCTGGCCGCGTTGGCTTGCCTTGCTGCTGGGCAGCGGGTGCCTGGGCGGCCTGCTGCTGGCCCTGCACTTTCCGGCGGCGGTGCTGTTGGGCTGCATGGTGGCGGGCATTTTTATTTCGATTCGGCTGGGCCCGCTGGGGGTGCCCAAACCCCTGTTTGCCGTGGCACAGGGCGTACTCGGTTGCCTGATGGCCCAAAGCATGCAGCCTGCGGCCCTGCGCGAAGTGCTGGCACATTGGCCGGTATTTCTGGGCATCAATCTGCTGGTGATTGCGGCTGGGGGCTTGTTGGGCGGGTGGTTGGTGCGCCGCAAATTATTGCCTGGCACCACGGCGCTGTGGGGCATTGCGCCGGGGGCTGCATCCGCCATGGTTTTGATGGCGGAGCGCTATGGGGCCGACATGCGCCTGGTGGCCTTCATGCAATACACCCGCGTGCTGATGGTCACCGGCGTGGCCGCACTGGTGGCGCACTTGGCCACATCCACCGGCGCAGCGCCTGCGGCATCGCCCAGCGCCTTTGCGGTGCAAGACGGTGGCCACCTGGTCGCCACGCTGTTGCTGATTGCGACGGCCGCCGTTTTGGCGCACCGACTCAACATTCCGGCGGGCGGCATGGTGGTGGCGTTGCTGGCCGGGACGGCCTTGCAGGCCCTCGGTGTGCTGGTGATCGAGCTGCCACCGGTGCTGCTGGCGCTGGCCTATGCCCTGATCGGGTGGAGCATTGGCCTGCGCTTCACGCGGCCCATCCTGGCGCACGCCTGGCGGGCGCTGCCCACGGTGCTGCTTGCCATCACGTCGCTGATGGCCCTGGGCCTGGTACTGGCCGCGCTGCTGGTCATCGGGGCCGGGCAAGCCCCTCTGACAGCCTACCTGGCAACCAGCCCCGGTGGGGCGGACTCGGTGGTGGTCATTGCCGCCACCAGTGCCGTGGACGCCGGCTTTGTGATGGCGATGCAACTGGTTCGTTTTTTAATGGTGCTGGCACTGGGCCCGCGCGTGACCCAGTGGGTCGCCAAGCGCGTTTGACTGAAAAATTAAACCGATGCGAATTCTTTTGGCAGAAGATGAACAGGCCTTGGCCACTTGGCTGGTGCAAGCGCTGCAACAAAGTCAATTCAAGGTGGACTGGGTCAACGACGGCCGCCTGGTGCGCCAAAGTCTCAAAGCCACCCGCTACGATGCGCTAATTCTGGACCTGGGCTTGCCCGGGCGCGATGGCCATGACGTGCTGGCCGACCTGCGTGATGCCGACCTGCGCTTGCCCGTGCTCATTTTGACCGCACGTGACTCGCTCATGGAGCGCGTCAGCACCCTGCGCGAAGGTGCCGACGACTTTCTGGCCAAGCCGTTTGAACTGGCCGAGCTGGAAGCCCGGTTGCTGGCGCTGATCCGGCGCTCGCGTGGCAGTGAGCACCCGCGCTTCGCTTGCGGCCCGCTGGTGTACGACCCGGTCAGCCAGCAGTTATTGCTCAAGCATGTGCCCATGAGCCTGACCCCGCGCGAGCATGCTGCGTTGTGCGCGCTGGTGCAGCACAGCGGCGAGCCCCTGTCCAAACGTGACCTGATGGAGCGCGTTTTCTCCGATGAGGTGGACGTGCAGCCCGAGGCCATGGAGGTGCTGGTGCACCGCCTGCGCAAACGGCTGGACAACACCCCGCTGCGCATCACCACCCTGCGCGGCCTGGGCTACGTGCTGGAAAGCGACTGATGCTGGACGCGCTGCACCGTTTGAGCCTGCGCCGCACGCTGCTCCTGGTGCTGCTGCCCGGCATGTTGTTGGTCATGGGGCTTGAAATAGTGGTGAGCTGGCGCAGCGCTTTGGGCGCCGCCAACGCGGCCTATGACAGGTCCTTGCTCGGCGCAATCAAGGCGCTGGACGCCAACATCTCCTCAGCCAGCGGCGGCTTGTCCGTAGAGCTGCCTTACCGCATGCTGGAGTTTTTTGAGCTCACAGCCAACGGCCGCGTGTACTACCGCGTGGCCAGCGGGGACGGTCTGGTGGAAATAGGCAGCGCCGATTTGCCCGCACCGCCGCAACCGCTGGTCAACGGTCAGCCGCAGTTCAGCGATGCCTTTTACTACGGTGAGGCCATTCGGCTGGGCTCCTACGCCCGGGCACTGCCGCGCCCCTTGTCCAGCGGCTCCAATTCAAGCCAGGTGGTGATCCAGATTGGCGAGACGCTGGAGTCGCGCCAGGACTTCACGCGTCGCCTGGTCTTGGAGACGCTGGCGCGTGACGCACTGTTGCTGCTGGCCGGCGTGCTGTTGTTGATTGCCGCGGTGCATTGGTCCTTGCGCCCCTTGCAGCGCCTGCGCAGCGATGTGCTGCAGCGCGACCCACAAGACCTGACACCACTGACCAGCCGCAATATTCCACATGACGTGCAGCCCTTGGTAGAAGCCATCAACCACCATGTCATGCGCTACCGCGAGGTGATGGAGGCGCGCCGCGTTTTCATAGACGATGCCTCCCACCAACTGCGCACGCCACTGACCACACTGGCCACCCAGGTTGGCTTTGCCCTGCGAGAACCCGACCCGGCCCTGATGCAAAAAGCGCTGGTGGCGATCAAGTTGCAAGTGGAAGAGACCGTGCGACAGACCAACCAGATGCTGTCTCTGGCACGCGCCGACACCATAGAACTGGACTGGGAACCCTGCGACCTGGTGTCACTGGCGCAAGAAGTAACGCGCGCGGCCTGGCCAGTGGCGCGCCTCAAGCAGATTGATCTGGGTTTTGAGCCCTTGGGTGAGGCACACGCCGAGGTCAGCGCCCATGCGGGCTTGCTCAAGGAGGCGCTGGCCAACTTGCTGCACAACGCCCTGCACCACACCCCCATGGGCGCCAAAGTGACCGTACAGGCGGGCCTTGCGCCCCTGGCAGCCACTGGCAGCGGCGCTCCGCAGGCCGTGTTGCGCGTCATAGACACGGGGCCGGGCATGCCGCTGGCAGACCAATTGCGCGCGGGTGAACGATTCTTCAGGGGCAACAGCGCCGCCAGTGGCTCCGGCTTGGGCCTGGCCATTGCCAAAGCCATTGCGCAGCGCCACGGTGGCGAATTGCAATTGGAAACCACCAGTTCAGAGCCCATCGCACCCGGGCTCACCGTGACGCTGCACTGGCCCGCGAACAGTCAAAGTCGGTTCTGAAAGATTGGCACGGATAGGTCTTGCCGCAGCGCGCAGCCGCCAACGGCCACACAGTGACTCACCGACATCAGCCACTAGGGTTTCCCCTGTCTTTTTGCCCTGCGTCTTGAAAGCTGTTCGAAAGCCGGTTTTCTCTACAGTCACACCCATGTCGCATCTGGCTCCGTGGGGTCAACGGCATGTTTAAAAAACTTACAGGAGATTCTCATGCGTCTGCACCCCGTTTCTTTGGCCGCTGTGGCCTGCGCCAGTTTGTTGAGCCTGTCCGCACTGGCGGGCCCACTGGACAAAACTGAATGTATTGCGCCTGCCAAACCAGGCGGCGGTTTTGACTTGACCTGCAAGCTGGCCCAAGGCGCCCTGCTGGACGGCAAGTATGTGGCTGACCCCATGCGTGTGAGCTACATGCCCGGCGGCATTGGTGCCGTGGCCTACAACGCCATCGTGGCGCAGCGCCCCGCTGAAAACAACACCATCGTGGCATTTTCAGGTGGCTCGCTGCTGAACCTGGCGCAGGGCAAGTTTGGCCGATACAACGAAAACGACGTGCGCTGGCTGGCAGCGGTGGGCACCGACTTTGGCGCGGTCATCGTCGCGGAGAACTCACCGATCAAGTCCATGAAAGACCTGGTGGCCGCCATCAAGGCCGACCCCAGCAAAGTGGTGTTTGGTGCGGGTGGCAGCGTGGGCAGCCAGGACTGGATGAAAGCAGCACTCACCGCACGCGCGGCCGGCCTGAACCCCAAGTCCATGCGCTTTGTGGCCTTTGAAGGCGGCGGCGAAGCCCTCACCGCGCTGCAAGGTGGCCATGTGCACGTGTACTCGGGCGACGCCGCCGAGGCGGAAGAGCAAATCAAGGCCGGGGCCAAAATTCGCGTGTTGTCGGTGCTGGCCGACAAACGCCTGGAGGGTTCCCTGGCTGCGATCCCCACCATGAAAGAGCAGGGCTATGACGTGCAATGGCCCATCATTCGCGGCTTCTTCATGGGCCCCAAGGTCAGCGATGCCGACTTCAAGGTCTGGAGCGACACCTTTGCCAAGATGATGGCCACCCCGGCCTATGACAAATTGCGCGGCGAGCGCGGCTTGTTCAAATTTGCCCTGACCGGCAAAGAGCTGGATGCCTTCATCAAGGAGCGCATGGTGGCCTACCGCCAGTTGGCGCAAGACTTCAACCTCAAGGTTGCCCCGTAAATTTAAGCCAAATTGGCCTCTAGCGCTTACTGGATAAGCGCTAGCAGCTATTCTTTTGAGAGTACATCATGGGTGATCGCATCTTGGGCGCGATCTGCCTGGTCATGGCTGCGGCCATGGCTTGGGCAGCGCACGGCTACGCAGCCGAGATTTCTTACGAGCCGGTGGGGCCACGCGCCTTTCCGACGCTACTGGCCGCCATTCTGGGGCTGGTGGGCGCATGGCTTTTGGTCAAACGGCAAACGGCCGATACAACCTCGGGCACGCCCGTGTTGGCGGCTACTTCGCCACTGGACTGGAAGGCCGTTGCCATGTGCGCGACCAGCGTTCTCATCTACGGCGCACTGTTCCAGACATTGGGCTTCTGGCTGGCGACCGCCTTGATGGCGGTGCCCGTCGGCATGGCCTTTGGCGGCACGCTGAAGAAAAGTTTACTGGGCGGCGTGGCGATGGGCCTGGGCTTCTATTTTCTGTTTGACAAGCTGCTGGACGTGATCTTGCCCACGGGCGTGCTGTCCTTTTTACTGGGAGGGCGTTGATGGACACCTTGCAACACTTGGCTCAAGGCTTCGGCGTCGCCCTGATGCCCATGAACCTGCTCGTGGCGGCGCTCGGCGCACTCATTGGCACCATCGTCGGCATGCTGCCGGGACTGGGCCCGATCAACGGCGTCGCGCTGTTGATGCCGCTGGCCTTTGCCTTGAAACTGCCGCCAGAAACTGCGCTGATTTTGTTGACTGCCGTGTACATCGGCTGCGAATTTGGCGGACGGATTTCATCGATCTTGCTCAATGTGCCGGGGGATGCCGGCGCCATCATGACCGCCATCGACGGCCACCCCATGGCCGTCAAGGGTCAGGGCGGTGTGGCACTGTCGATTTCGGCGTGGAGCTCGTTTGTCGGCTCAACCATTGCCACCATCGGCATCGTGCTGTTTGCGCCGCTACTGGCGCGCTGGGCGCTGGCCTTTGGCCCGGCAGAGTACTTTGCACTGATGTGTTTTGCGTTTGCCTGCATCACCGGGCTGATGGGCAACCAGCCGCTCAAGGCGGTGCTGGCGGCCGTCATCGGGTTGTCGCTGTCCACCGTGGGGCTGGACTCCAACTCTGGCGTCTACCGCTTTACCGGCGACAGCGTGCACTTAAGCGACGGCATCCAGTTCATTGTGGTGGTGATTGGTTTGTTCTCGGTCAGCGAAATTTTGCTGATGCTGGAGCACCAGGCCAATGCCAGCGGGCTGATCCGGGTCACGGGTCGCAACCTGTTTAACCTGAAAGAAATGGCGTTCACTTGGTGGGGCACCATTCGATCGTCATTGCTGGGCTTTTTGGTAGGGGTGTTGCCCGGTGCAGGGGCCACCATCGCCAGCGCCATGGCCTACACCATGGAAAAGCGCCTGTGTGACAAGAATGGCACCTTTGGCAAGGGCGACATCCGCGGTGTCGCGGCACCCGAGGCAGCCAACAACGCGTCGGCCAACGGCTCGTTCATTCCCATGTTGACCCTGGGTGTGCCGGGCTCAGGCACGACTGCCGTGATGGTGGGCGCCCTGTCGCTCTACAACATCACGCCCGGCCCGGCGCTGTTCACCCAGCAGCCGGCGCTGGTGTGGGGACTGATTGCATCCATGTTCATTGGCAACATTTTGCTGTTGCTCATCAACATCCCGCTGGTGGGCTTGTTCACGCGGCTGTTGCTGGTGCCAAACTGGTTGCTCGTGCCGGGCATTCTGGCCATCAGCGCAGTGGGGGTGTACTCGGTGCATGCCACCACCTTTGACCTGATGCTGATGGGTGGTCTGGGCGTTGCCGGTTATTTGCTGCGCAAATGCGGTGTGCCCATGGCGCCGCTGATTCTGGGCTTTGTGCTGGGCGACATGATGGAGCAAAACCTGCGCCGCGCGCTGTCCATCACCAATGGCGAGCCGGGCATCCTGATCGAGAGCGCCATCACCAAGGGTCTGTGGTTTGGTGTGGTCGCCATGCTGCTGGTGCCACCGCTGTACCGCCTTTGGAGCCAACGGACGGCTAAACAGTAGCCAACTTGCCGGCGTGACCAAATTTCAATCAAAAAAAGCGGGCTGGTGGCCCGCTTTTTTTGTTCAATCAGCCTGCAAAAGGCTGACTTGAATACTTTACTTCTTCATTTCCATCATCTTTTTGCACTCAGCCTTCATTTTGTCGTCGGCTTTGGCGGGGTCCATTTTTTTGCACTCTTCCATCTTCTTGTCGTCTTTCATCGCACCGCCGTGAGAGCCGGCGATGGCGCTCAAGGACATGGAAGCGAAGGTCGCGGCGATCAACACTGTGAGTAACTTGCGCATGGGTAAACTCCAAATATTTCTAATCAAGCTGCCACCAAAATAGGTGGCAGCGCAGCATACAACACCCATGCACCACCACCGGCCACGCGGCTTATTGCCCCACTGGATTGCTCCCTCTTTCGGCCTGGCGCTGGCCCTGCTGTCAGCGCCGCTGCCGGCGGCGCCCTACACCCCCACGCAAGACAACCAGGTGCTGGAAACGCTACCCAGCCGTGCCGCCGACCCCACTGCACGCGAACTCGCCACCCTGCGCGCGGCCGTGGCCAAAGCCCCCACCGACCCTGAGCCCGCCACGGCGCTGGCCCAAGCCTACTTTGACCAGGCCATCGCCCGCGGTGACCCGCGCTATGTGGGGTATGCCGAGGCCATCGTCGGCCGCTTCCAAGCGGCGCTGCCTGCGCCCCTGCTCACCCTGCGCGGCGTGCTGCGCCAGTACCGGCACGACTTTGCGGGTGGGCTGCAAGACTTTGCGGCCGCCCTGGCGCTGGACCCCGACTACGCGGTGGCACACGCCTGGCGCGGCGCCATTTTTCTGGTGCAGGCCGACTATGGCGCGGCACAAAAAGAATGTGACGCGCTCAAACGCCTGGGCCGTGACACCTTGGCCGGCGGCTGCCAGGGGCTGGCGCAGGCGTATGGCGGGCAGTTGAAAGCCGGCTACGACACCTTGCAAGCGACCTTGCGCCAGGTCACCGACCCCGACAGTCGCCTGTGGCTGTTGACCCGCTTGGGCGAGGTGGCCGCCTGGCGCGGCCAGACCGCCCAGGCGCAGGCCCACTACCGCGAGGCCCTGAGCCTGGGCCGTGACGACGTGTATTTGCTGGCCGCCTGGACGGACTTTTTACTGGACGCCGGCCAGCCCGCTGAAGTGGTGCGTCTATTGAGCGCTTGGGCGTCCGCCGACAGTCTGCTGCTGCGTTTGGCTGAAGCTGAAACCGCACTCCAACAGCCCGCCGCCGCACGCCACCGGCAAATGCTGACCGACCGGTTTGCCGCCGCGCGCGCCCGGGGTGACACCACCCATCGCGCCGAAGAGGCGCGCTTTGAACTGCGCTTGCGCAATGACCCCACCACAGCACTGCGCCTGGCACAAGACAACTACGCGGTGCAACGGGAGCCCCGCGATGCCCGCGTGCTGCTGGAAGCCGCCCTGGCGGCCAAGGCACCGGCTGGTGCACAAGCCGCGATTGAGTGGTTGCAGCGCAGCGGTTTTGAAGACGCCCGCCTGCGCCAATTGGCACAGGCGTCTGACCAACCAAACCGCGCGGAGGTCATCAAATGATGTGGCAGCGCCTCCTCTTTAGCCTGATGCTGCTGCTGGCCTGGCCTGCCATGGCCCACAAGGCCAGCGACAGCTATCTGGTTCTGAACGTGCAGGGCGAGCAAGTCACTGGTCAGTGGGACATCGCCCTGCGCGACATCGACTTTGCGCTCGGGCTGGACGCCGACGGCAATGGCGACATCAACTGGGGTGAGTTGCGTGCCCGCCATGCCGACGTGGCCGCCTGGGCCCTGAGCGCCCTGACACTGGCGCGCGGCGGCGCCTGCACGCTGCAAGTCGCCCAGCACCAAGTGGACGAGCACACCGACGGCGCCTACGCGGTGCTCAAACT
>CAZLRQ010000060.1:0-11786 GCA_964562035.1 uncultured Rhodoferax sp.
CACCGTTCAGCTTTCAGGCGCTGGTGCGGGCCGAGGCGCGCAGCCAGGAAGTGGCACAGGGTTTCCTGACCGCCGCCAGCGCCGCGGCGGTAGGTGTGGCCGATGCCGAGCACCTGCTGCAGCACCTCACGCTGTACCCGGCGGTGCCCATGACCATTCAGCGCGTGGCTAACATCGAGCGTGCCCAGATGCTGATCGAGAGCCCGTCGCGCGCGGCCCTGCAGCGGTTTTTAAACGACTGGCAAACCGTGCTGCACGGCGTGCGCCTGCAGCCCGAACACCGCGGCTTGATCCGCTGGGCCGTGGACGTGGACCCGCTGGCCATCTGAGATCAGCCGACTGGCCCGCACCCGGCGGGTAATTACCAGAATCCCGGTAATCGTTTTCCGCCCTTTCAGGTATTCGCGATGTCACACGCTTTCGGTACGCTTGCAGCAGCAGTCAGGGCGTGCGTCGCAATCGGGTGGCGCGGACTTGGACAAGGCATGACAAGGGACAAAAATGAACGAGATTGAGTGGGCACCCGCACGGACACAAGACACCGGGCACGACGCCAACGGCTGGCAGGCGCTACTGAAGGCGCAGGAGTTTTGCCGACTGGAACGTGATGCGGCGCTGACCGCCGATGCGCAAGGCGTCATCACCGACTACAGCTTGGCGGCCGCCCACTTGCTGGGCCGCAGTGCGGAGAGCCTGACGGGCAAACCGCTGAACCAGTTGATTCATCAGCTGCCATTCGGCCCCAACACCCCGGGCTACAACTTGGCCTATGCCATCTTTCATGGCGTCGATAGCCGCTGGCAACACCATACGTCTGTTGCCCCGGATGGCCGGGTCATTGCGGTCGATGTGGCGCTGGCCAGTGTCATGATGAACGGCAAGCGGGCCATCAAACTCACCCTGAAGGCCGCAGACTCAGGTCAGCAGACTCACTGCCACTGAAAAAGTGACAAAAGCAGCGGCGGTTGACACCAGAATGATGCGGGCAATGCGCCCGTTGTCCGCACCAAACCGCTCGGCCAGCAGTGACACATTGCTGGCGCTGGGCAGCGCGGCCACCAGCACCAGCACGGTGAACGCAAAGGGGTCCAGAGGCATGCCCAACCACATTGCGCCAGTGCCCACCAAAAATACCAGCAATGGGTGCAAAAACAACTTGAGCATGGCCACCGGCACATAGTCGCGCATCGGCACCGTCGCGCCATGGCCTTGGGCCGACAGCATTTGCGAGCGCGCCAGCACGGCCCCAATCGTGAACAGCGCCACTGGCGAGGCCGAGTCGGCCAACAAACCCACCGTTTTATTGACTGGCGCAGGCAACGCCAGACTGACGGCAGAGGCCACAGCGCCCAACAAAATCGCCCAGGGCATGGGGTTGGTGGCCACGCCCCGCAGGGCTTTCTTCACCGCTTTGCTGGCCCCATGCTCGTCGGCGCCGTCCAGTCTTGACAGGGCAATGCACAACGAGGTGGTAATTACCATGTCCACCATGATGGTCAGGATGATGGGGCCCGCCGCCTGCGCGCCCAGCAAGGCCACCAGCAAGGGCACGCCCATGAAACCGGTGTTGGGAAAGGCCGCCACCAAGGCGCCAAACGAGGCGTCGTTCCAGCCTATGCGGGCGTTGAAACTGATCGCCACCGCCACACCCACCATGATGAGAGCGCAAATCAACCAGATGAAAAACACCGTGGCATC
Source organism: uncultured Rhodoferax sp. (assembly GCA_964562035.1). Classification (GTDB taxonomy): domain Bacteria; phylum Pseudomonadota; class Gammaproteobacteria; order Burkholderiales; family Burkholderiaceae_C; genus Rhodoferax. The sequence goes on from CAZLRQ010000060.1 coordinate 1,699, forward strand.
CAACAACTGCGCCACCGGCGTGCTGGCGCCAAAGCGGTAGAGCATGCAGGGCAAGGCAAAAAACAGCACAAAGATGTTCAGGCCAGGAATCGCCTCCAGCGGCAGCATGCGGCCGCGGGCCGCCAGGTAGCCGCACAACACCAGGGCGAAGAAAGGAAAGGTGATCCAGAGTATTTGCAGCACGGCCGCTATTGTCCATGCACTCAGGCCTGCGGGGCGGCGCCGGTATGATGCCGGGCTTCGCCCACGGTATCCGAATGTCCTCCACCCCCTCTCACGGCCTGAACCTGGCCCAACAAGAAGCCGTCAACTTCATGCACGGGCCCTGCCTGGTGCTGGCCGGTGCGGGTTCAGGCAAGACGCGGGTGATCACGCACAAGATTGGCCGCCTGATTCAGGCCGGGCTGGCGCCCAAACGCATTGCGGCCATCACCTTCACCAACAAGGCGGCCACGGAGATGCGCGAACGCGCCAAAGGGCTGATTGGCCGCGCCGCCAAAGACGTGATGATTTGCACCTTTCACGCACTGGGCGTGCGCATGTTGCGCGAAGACGGCGAGGTGCTGGGGCTCAAAGCCAAGTTCTCCATTCTGGACACCGATGACATCACCAGCATCCTGAAGGACGCCGGGGGCACCGTGGACATGGCCACCGCGCGGGCATGGCAGTGGGTCATCAGCGGCTGGAAAGGCCAGGGACTCAATGCCGCGCAAGCCGCCCTGCAAGCCAAAGACGACAACGAGCGCATCATTGCCCGTGTGATGGCGCACTACGAAGAACGCCTGACGGCCTATCAGAGCGTGGACTTTGACGACCTGATCACCCTGCCCCTCAAACTGCTGCGCGACCATGACACAGTTCGCCAAAAGTGGCAGGCCTTGATGGGCCATGTGCTGGTCGATGAATACCAGGACACCAACGCCACGCAGTACGAGGTACTCAAGCTGCTGGTCGGCGGTAACCCGCCCGAGGGCGCGCGCTTCACCGCCGTGGGTGACGACGACCAGTCCATCTACGGCTGGCGCGGCGCCACATTGGACAATCTGAAAAAGTTGCCGGTGGACTTTCCGACCCTCAAGGTCATCAAGCTGGAGCAAAACTACCGCTCCACCAGCGCCATTTTGCGTGCTGCGAACAACGTGATTGGCCCCAACCCCAAGCTGTTTCCCAAGAACCTGTGGAGCGATCTGGGCGAAGGCGAACCGGTGCGCGTGGTGGACGCCGACAGCGAAGAACACGAGGCCGAGCGCACCGTGGCGCGCATCCAGAGCCTGCGCGCCAGCGGCATTGCCGGTGGCGGGCCGCAGTTCCAGGAGTTCAGGCACTTTGCCATCCTGTACCGCGCCAACCACCAGGCCAAAACCTTTGAGAAGGCGCTGCGCAAGGCGCAACTGCCCTACAAGGTGTCAGGTGGCACCAGCTTTTTTGACCGGGCTGAAATCAAGGACCTGTGCGCCTGGTTCCGGCTCTGGATCAACAACAACGATGACCCGGCCTTCCTGCGCGCGGTGACCACGCCCAAGCGTGGCATCGGGCACCAGACACTCAGCGCTTTGGGCGGTTTTTCGGCGCAATACAAGGTGAGCCTGTTTGAGGCGCTGTTTTCGTCCTCGCTGGGCAGCGTGCTGAGCACCAAGGCGGTGGGCAGTCTGCACGAGTTCGGTCGCTATGTGAATGACCTTGAATTTCGCGCCCGCCACACGCTGGGCGCCGAGTCCGCGCGCACGTTTTTGCTCGACTGGCTGAAAGAAATTGACTACGAGAAACACCTGTACGACGGGGAAGACAACGACAAAGCGGCCGCCTCGCGCTGGACCAATGTGATGGATTTTTGCGACTGGATGTCGGCCCGGTGCGGGGGGCAAATTGACGATGCCGCCGGCGTCAGCACCAGCAACGAAATCAAGTCGCTGCTGGACGTCGCGCAGACCGTGTCGCTGCTGTCCACCATCAGCGAGCGCGAGAAAGACCTGGACGTCATCACCCTGTCCACGCTGCACGCCTCCAAAGGCCTGGAATGGCCGCATGTGATGCTGGTGGGCGTGACCGAAGGCATGCTGCCCTTCAAGCTGAAGGACACCGGGGCCGAGAGTACCGGCGGCTCTGAGCGCGCCCATGAAGCCGCCAACGACAGCATGGCCACCCATTTGCAGGAAGAGCGCCGCCTGATGTACGTTGGCATCACCCGGGCGCAACGCAGCCTGGCGGTGAGCTGGACGCGCAAACGCAAAAAAGGCCGCGAGATGATTGCCGCCCAACCCAGCCGGTTCATTGCCGAAATGGCATTGGACAAAGCCACCACGCGCGAAGACCCGCGTGAAAAACTCAAAGCCCTGCGCGCCGAGTTCGCGCAGAAAGCCCTGAACAGCGCGGCAGCCCAGGCCCAAGCGCGGAACAACTGAAGCATGCCTTGCCCCATGAATTTCAAGATCAGCGCCTCACTTACTCTTTTTTTGATAGCTACTTGCGCAATACCGATAAGGGCTACAGCCCAAAATGACCTGAAAACACCCGCAACGGACAACTGTCCGACTCCCGAGGAGATTCAGCCCATTCACCTGTACGGCTTGTGGCAAGCCGAATTTGGCAACAAGCGCCAGAGCGTTTCCGTGCACCTGGGCCGACACGCGGAATGGCCCGGCAGCGTGCGCGGTGAGGTGGACCGCGCGGGCGTTAAAACCTTGGTCGCAGGCGATGTGGACCAAGGCGAACTCATGCTGGACGAATCCAACGACGGACAGCAAATTTCAGCAACCTGGTTTGGCCTGGTGGCAACGCATTCTTGCGGCAAGGAGATTCAAGGCACATGGACCGACACGATCAACAACATTTCAACGCCATTCGTCTTGCGCAAGCAACCCGGCTGGCAATAGCAGCCCTGCCGGCGCTGGGCGCCGCACTGTACGCAGGTCCACTTCGGGCTCAGGCGGCAAGCGACATCGGACACCAAAGTGCGACGCCGCCTGCCGTCTGTGCGTCACTGTCGCACGACCCAGCGGCCCGGTTGGCCTGCTATGACCGCTGGGCTCAGGGCTACAGCGGGAACAACAGTCCGCCAGCGTCGGCGCTGGCCATGCCAGAACTGGGGCCACAGCAAGGAACACCGCAGTCCTACGTGGCGCCCGTGACCATCACCATGACGGCCCCCGCAGCGCACGACTGCAAAAACCCCGTGTTTTCGGAAATGTCGCGCTTCTGGGAACTGGAGGCCGGCAGCAACTGCGGCACCTTCGGCATTCGCGGTTACCGGCCTATCAGCTTGGCGTGGATTGGTTCGGACAGTGTCAACACCCAGCCGACGTCACCGTCACCAGACCACACCGCGTCAACAAGCACACCCTACAGAACCAGCGAGACCCGCATTCAACTGTCGGTACGCACCAAAATCGCTGAAGGCCTGCTGACCCACGGCCAGGAACTGCTGCGCGATTCGCTCTGGTTTGGCTACACCCAGCAGTCAAATTGGCAGCTGTTCAGTGGCGACCTCTCCCGTCCGTTCAGAACCACCGACCACGAGCCCGAAATCACCTACATCTACCCGACAGACGCGCAACTGCCTAGCGGATGGCGCTTGCGCTACAGCGGCATCAGCCTGATCCACCAGTCCAATGGCCAGCCCTTGCCCCTGTCGCGCAGCTGGAACCGGACCGCATTGATGATGGGCATGGAAAAGGGCAATGCGTACCGGGTACAAGCCCGCCTCTGGAAACGACTGAAGGAAGACAGCGCGGAGGATGACAACCCCGACATCAGCGAAAAAATTGGCCGCGCAGAATTGACTGGTTACTGGAATGTGAACACCAACAACACGCTAGGCGCCACATGGCGACACTCGCTGACCTCCGGTGACGGAGGCTCCGTGCGACTTGAATGGCTCACCAGCTTGGGAGAAACCAGCACAGCAGGTGGTCGTAACGGCCTGCGCTTTCATACCCAGTTGTTCTCAGGCTACGGTGACTCATTGATCGACTACAACCGCCGCAGGACGGTGATCAGCGTCGGGCTGAGCTTGGTGGATTGGTAGATGACGAAGATCAGGAGACTGAATGGGCTGAATTCAAGGCCACATTCAAAACGAATAATCATGGGATAAGAAAATACCAGACAACAAAAAGCCAACTCGAAGTTGGCTTTTTGTTAACAGTGGAAACCACATGTTGGTTGCGCGAGTAGGATTTGAACCTACGACCTTTGGGTTATGAGCCCAACGAGCTACCAGGCTGCTCCATCGCGCGGTAAGTAGACTTAAATTATAGCCGATTAATCGGCAGTGACTTCTTCCGCACCAGCTTCAATCACCGTTGCGCGATCGACCAGCTCGACCAAGGCCATAGGCGCGTTATCACCCACGCGAAAACCCATTTTCAAAATACGCGTGTAACCACCTGGACGCGCCTTGAAGCGAGGCCCCAGATCGTTGAATAATTTCACGACGCTGTCACGATCGCGCAAACGATCAAATGCCAAACGACGGTTTGCAACAGTGGCTTCCTTGGCCAAAGTGATCATGGGCTCGATCACACGACGCAGTTCCTTGGCTTTAGGAACTGTTGTCTTGATGGCTTCATGCTCAATCAAAGAGTTCATCATGTTGCGCAGCATCGCAAGGCGGTGCGAGCTGGTGCGATTAAGTTTACGTAGTCCGTGTCCGTGACGCATGGTGCTTTTCCTTAAGTTATAAACAGACAGCCGTATCAGGTACTGCCCGTGCACTGGCCTTTTTAAAGGGCCCTAATTATCAACGCTTTTCGAGCGCGGCTGGTGGCCAGCTTTCGAGCTTCATGCCCAAAGTCAAACCGCGTGAGGCCAGCACTTCCTTGATTTCATTCAAGGACTTGCGACCCAGATTTGGCGTCTTGAGCAATTCATTCTCAGTGCGCTGGATCAGGTCGCCAATGTAGTAAATATTCTCGGCCTTCAAACAGTTCGCGGAACGAACCGTCAACTCCAACTCGTCCACAGGGCGCAACAGGATAGGATCAAACTGCGCACTACCGCGTGACACCGGCGCGTCAAATGCAGCCAACTCACTGCCTTCCAACTGAGCGAAGACAGCCAACTGCTCAACCAAAATTTTGGCCGAGGCACGCACAGCATCTTCGGCGGAAATAGCGCCGTTGGTTTCGATATCGACCACCAGTTTGTCCAGATCCGTACGCTGCTCGACGCGGGCGCTTTCAACGGTGTAGCTCACGCGCTTGACTGGAGAAAACGACGCGTCCAACACGATACGACCAATGGATTTGGTGGGCTCGTCGCCATGGCGGCGCATCGAACCAGGCACGTAACCGCGACCCTTTTCGACCTTGATTTGCATGTCAAGCTTGCCGCCATGCGACAAATGCGCAATGACATGATCCGGATTGATGATTTCAACATCGTGCGGCGTCTGGATGTCACTCGCAGTGACCACACCTTCGCCGTCCTTGCGCAAACTCAAAGTGACTTCATCACGGTTGTGCAGCTTGAACACAACGCCCTTCAAGTTCAACAAGATGTTGACAACATCCTCTTGCACGCCATCAATTGACGAGTACTCATGGAGCACGCCAGCGATGGTGACTTCAGTCGCCGCGTAACCAGACATCGACGACAACAAAACGCGGCGCAGTGCGTTGCCAAGCGTGTGACCGTAGCCACGCTCAAACGGCTCAAGAGCCACTTTAGCGCGGTTCAAGCCAAGTTGCTCAACATTGATAGCTTTAGGTTTTAGCAGATTATTTTGCATGCAGACTTCCTCTCAATACCCCCGGCTCGTTACACCGGTAAGGCTGGTGAAGCGCCTGAAGCGCAGCAAGCTGCGCGTCCAGGAACAATTTCTTATAAAACGTTTTGAAACGCTTTTAGCGCGAGTACAACTCGACGATCAACGATTCATTGACATCGGCTGCGAACTGATCACGATCAGGAACCGATTTGAAAGTACCTTCAGCTTTTTCCAGGTTCACTTCAACCCAAGCTGGCATACCCACTTGCTGGGCCAACTGCAACGCTTCAGCAATGCGGTTTTGCTTCTTCGATTTGTCACGAACAGCAACGATGTCACCGGCCTTGACCATAAAGGAAGGGATGTTGACGCTCTTACCATTCACCGTCATCGCCTTGTGCGACACCAACTGACGCGCTTCAGCACGAGTGGAACCAAAGCCCATGCGATAAACGACGTTGTCCAGGCGAGATTCCAGCAAACCCAACAGGTTAGAACCTGTGTTGCCTTTGCGACGATCTGCCTCTTCGAAGTAGCGGCGGAACTGCTTCTCCAAAACGCCATACATGCGTTTGACTTTTTGTTTTTCGCGCAGTTGCAGACCGTAGTCAGAGGTGCGAGCACCTGAAGTGCGACCATGCTGACCTGGCTTCGAGTCAAATTTGGCTTTGTCACCAATAGAACGACGTGCGCTCTTCAGAAACAGATCAGTGCCTTCACGGCGAGAGAGCTTGGCCTTGGGGCCTAAATAACGTGCCACTTGAATTCCTTTTATGTCATCTTCCGCAGATCACTGCGGGAGCCATCGGTACTAAACCGCTGGCGGTGGGCTTAACAAATAAATTAGATACGACGACGCTTTTGTGGGCGGCAACCGTTGTGGGGAACCGGTGTGACATCCGCAATCATGTTGATGCGGATACCCAATGCGGCCAAGGCACGAACCGATGACTCACGACCGGGACCTGGGCCCTTGATCTCGACGTCGAGGTTTTTAATGCCTTGTTCGATGGCTGCACGGCCAGCGACTTCCGAAGCCACCTGAGCGGCAAACGGTGTTGACTTGCGTGAACCTTTGAAACCCTGACCACCTGACGAAGCCCAAGACAACGCGTTGCCCTGACGATCCGTGATAGTGATGATGGTGTTGTTGAATGACGCGTGCACGTGTGCAATACCATCCGCAACATTTTTACGAACTTTTTTACGGACACGTTGGGCCGCATTATTGGCGGGAGCTTTTGCCATAGTAGTCTTTCAATACCGGTTATTTTTTCAGTGACTGGGCAGCTTTGCGCGGACCTTTGCGGGTGCGGGCATTGGTGCGCGTACGCTGACCACGCATGGGCAATCCGCGACGATGGCGGAAACCACGGTAGCAACCAATGTCCATCAAACGCTTGATGTTCATGGTGGTTTCGCGCCGCAAGTCACCTTCAATCGTGAACTGAGCGATTTGGTCGCGAATTTTTTCCAAGTCAGCATCAGTCAAATCCTTGACCTTCTTGGAGTAAGCAATGCCACAGGCTTCGCAAATCTTGCGTGCGCGAGTGCGGCCAATTCCAAAAATGGCAGTCAAGCCAATTTCAGAATGCTGTTGCGGCGGAATATTGATACCAGCGATACGTGCCATTTTCGTCCTCTAAAACTCTTGCAATTAACCCTGGCGCTGCTTGTGACGGGGATCCGTACAGATCACACGCACAACGCCCTTACGCCGAATTACCTTGCAGTTACGGCAAATTTTCTTGACCGAAGCCGAAACCTTCATTTCATTCTCCTAAACAAAACCAATAAATTCCACGCACTATGCGTGTGATGTCGAGCGCTGTATTACTTAGCCCGGAAAACAATTCGCGCCCTACTCAGGTCGTAAGGCGTCAATTCAACGGTCACCTTGTCACCTGGCAAGATCCGGATGTAGTGCATCCGCATTTTCCCAGATATGTGCCCGAGAACCACGTGGCCGTTTTCCAGCTTGACCCGGAATGTTGCATTGGGAAGGTTTTCAACCACCTCACCCTGCATCTGAATAACATCGTCTTTTGACATATTTACCAATCGCCTTATGAAGACTTAAAGTTCGCCTTCTTCAGTAGCGATTCATACTGTTGGGACATCATGTAGTTTTGAACTTGAGACATGAAGTCCATGGTCACAACCACAATGATCAACAAAGAAGTCCCGCCGAAATAAAACGGTACGTTGTATTTCAAAATCAAAAACTCTGGCAGCAAACAAACCAAGGTGATGTAGATCGCCCCCGCAAAGGTCAACCGCAACAAGATCTTGTCGATGTACTTGGCGGTGTGCTCACCAGGGCGAATACCGGGCACGAAGGCGCCGCTCTTCTTGAGGTTGTCAGCCGTTTCGCGACTGTTGAAGACCAAAGCCGTGTAGAAAAAGCAGAAAAATATGATCGCTGCTGCGTAAAACATGACGTAGATCGGTTGACCAGGGGTCAAAGAGCCTGCGATATCTTTCAACCAACGCATGGAATCACCGGCGCTTAACCAACCCACCACTGTTGCGGGCAACAAAATGATCGATGAGGCAAAAATCGGAGGAATAACACCTGCCATGTTCAATTTCAGTGGCAGGTGAGATGACTGACCGCCATACACCTTGTTGCCGACCTGACGCCGCGCATAGTTGACCAAAATCTTTCGTTGACCTCGCTCAACGAACACAACAAAGAACGTCACCAGCGCCACAAGGATCACAATGAAGAGCGCAACAATGATGCTCATCGCTCCAGTACGAACCAACTCCAGCAAACCGCCCACCGCATTGGGTAATCCGGCAGCGATGCCACCAAAGATCAAAATGGAAATTCCATTCCCCAGCCCACGCTCGGTGATCTGCTCGCCCAACCACATCAAGAACATTGTTCCGGAGGTCAGGGTTACGATGGCAGTGAGACGGAAACCAAAGCCTGGTGAAACAACCAAACCAGCCGAACTCTCTAATGCAACAGCAATACCCATCGACTGGAACAACGCCAAGCCCAGAGTCCCGTAGCGGGTGTATTGCGTAATTTTTCGACGACCTGCCTCGCCTTCCTTTTTCAACTGCTCAAAAGCAGGCAAAACGTAGGTCAGCAACTGCATCACGATGGATGCAGAGATATAAGGCATGATGCCGAGCGCAAAAATGGTGAAACGCGACAAAGCACCACCTGAAAACATGTTGAACATGCCTAGGATGCCGCCTTGCTGACCCTTGAAAAACTGCTGCAGTTGGTCAGGATCAATACCCGGCACCGGGATATGCGCACCGATTCGGTACACCACCAGGGCCAGCAACAAAAAGACAAGCCGACGACGCAAGTCACCGAACTTTCCTGTTTTCGCCAATTGGGTCGCGTTAGTTGCCACGTTTGCGTCTTTCAGTTACCGACTTAGGCCAACGCGCCGCCAGCGGCTTCGATAGCCACTTTGGCTGCAGCAGTGGCACCAATGCCAGTCAGCTTCACCGCACGTGTGATTTCACCCGTCTTGATGATCTTCACGACTTTCGCCAATTCACCAACCAAGCCGGCCTGCTTCAATGTCACCAAATCAACTTCCGAAGCGCCCAGAGCCTCCAGAGCCGACAAAGTCACTTCAGCATTGAACTTCAGCAGGTGTGATTTGAAACCGCGCTTTGGCAGACGACGCTGCATGGGCATTTGACCGCCCTCAAAACCGACCTTGTGGTAGCCGCCTGCGCGCGACTTCTGACCCTTGTGACCACGACCTGCAGTTTTGCCGATGCCTGATCCAATTCCGCGACCGACGCGACGCTTGTAGTGCTTTGCACCATCAGCGGGTTTGATGCCATTGAGTTCCATCATCAACCTCTTAAAGCACTTTGACCAGGTAACTGATCTTGTTAATCATGCCGCGGACCTCAGGCGTATCCACCAACTCGCTGGTACTGCGAATTTTGCGAAGACCAAGGCCACGAACGGTGGCGCGGTGTGATTCCTGGCAGCCGATAGGACTGCGAACCAATTGCACCTTGATTGTTTGGGGTGTTGTCATCTTTAAACTTTCGATTAAACGAACAACTCTTCAACCGTCTTGCCACGCTTGGCCGCGACCTGAGAAGGTGTCGTAGCGTGAGACAGTGCGTCCAGAGTAGCCCGAACCATGTTGTAGGGATTGGACGAACCGTGGCTCTTGGCAACGATATCGGTGATACCAATCACTTCAAAAACGGCGCGCATGGGACCGCCAGCAATGATGCCAGTACCCTTAGGAGCTGGCGCCATCATGACAGCGGCCGCACCGTGCTGACCCATCACTTTGTGGTGGATCGAGCCGTTTTTCAACGAGATTTTTTTCATGTTGCGACGGGCTTCTTCCATCGCTTTTTGCACAGCAGCAGGCACTTCTTT
>CAZLRQ010000061.1:0-11735 GCA_964562035.1 uncultured Rhodoferax sp.
TGGTGGGCCGTCACAGACTTGAACTGTGGACCAAAGGATTATGAGTCCTCTGCTCTAACCAACTGAGCTAACGGCCCGAAGCGAGATTTATTGTAATGGCCTACTTGTGATGGCTTAGCGCATTGCTAACCAATTTAGAAGTAATGTCCACAATCTGGATCATCCTGTCATATGCCATCCGCGTGGGACCAATGACACCCAGGGTACCAACGACCAAGCCATCCACCTCGTAGGGCGCACTGACGATCGATAGGTCCTCAAAAGGAATCACCTGACTTTCTCCGCCAATAAAGATGCGGACACCCTCGGCCTGCCCCGCGACTTCAAGCAAACGCATCAGTTGCGTCTTTTGCTCAAACAGCTCGAACGCTCGGCGTAAATGCCCCATGTCATTGGAAAAATCGGTCACTGCCAACAAATTCCGCTCACCCGAGATCACGACTTCGTCCTGCGTGTCAGAGATGGCCTCGGAACTAACCGCGACAGCAGCTTGCATCAAACTCGCAATTTCCGAACGAAGGGACTCAACTTCGTTCTTAAGGCGCTCACGTACTTGCTCAATGGCCAAGCCGACGTAATTGCTGTTGAGGTAATTGGCGGCCTCAACCAGTTGCGCCTGCGAATAGTCCACAACAGTGAATATCACGCGGTTTTGAACATCCCCCTCAGGCGAAACAATAATGACCAACAACCGCCGCTCCGACAACCTCAGAAACTCGATATGTCGAAAAACAGACGAGCGGCGCGGCGACATCACCACACCAACAAACTGAGACAGGCTGGACAGGAGATTCGCTGCGTTGGAAATCACTTTTTGCGGCTGGTCTGGCGCAAGGCTGTGCGAAGCGTACTGCCCCTGCTTCACCGTCAGCATCGTGTCCACGAAAAGGCGGTAGCCACGCGCTGTTGGAATTCTCCCTGCTGAAGTGTGTGGACTGACGATAAGCCCCAACTCCTCCAAATCAGACATGACATTTCGGATCGTCGCAGGCGACAAGTCAAGTCCGGAGGCTTTCGAGAGCGTTCGAGACCCCACCGGCTGTCCATCAGCGATATAACGCTCAACCAGCGCTTTCAACAACAACTTGGCGCGGTCATCCAGCATGGGAACATTTTAGTGATGTAATTTGTAAATGAAATCGAAATTCCGGCACGTCGCGCTGATAGGTAAGTACCAATCGGTGTCGTCTGGCACCCAGGGCGCCTCATCGCGGTATGCGCTTGAGGAAATAGCCCATTTCTTGCACGCCCAGGGCTGTGAAGTGAGTTTTGAGCACGACACGGCGCGCAACATGGGCATCTCTGGCTACCCAATGCTCAACGTGCCAGACATCGGCGCCCAATGTGATTTGGGGTTGGTGGTGGGCGGCGATGGCACGATGCTTGGTATCGGGCGTCAATTGGCCAGCTTTGGCGTGCCGCTGGTTGGCGTTAACCAGGGGCGCCTGGGCTTTATCACTGACATCCCCTTTGAAAATTTTGCTGCCACGCTGGCCCCCATGCTACGGGGTGAGTTTGAAGAAGACCACCGCAGCCTGATTCATGGCAGGGTCATGCGGGACGGTGATTGTGTTTTTGACGCGCTGGCCATGAACGATGTGGTCGTCAACCGTGGCGCCACCTCCGGCATGGTGGAGTTGCGGGTGGAGGTAGACGGCCGCTTTGTGGCCAACCAGCGGGCAGATGGCATGATCATTTCCACCCCAACGGGCTCCACAGCCTATTCGCTCTCAGCCGGGGGCCCGCTGTTGCATCCGTCTATCCCGGGTTGGGTGTTGGTGCCCATTGCCCCGCATACGCTATCGAATCGACCGATTGTGCTGGCTAACGCCGCCGAAATCGCTATTGAGATCGTTTCGGGGCGTGACGCCAGCGCCAGTTTTGACATGCAATCGCTGGCTTCGCTGCTGCACGGCGACCGCATCGTGGTAAACCGGTCCGAGCACCATGTCCGGTTTTTACACCCCAAGGGCTGGTCGTACTTTGACACGCTGCGCGAAAAATTGCACTGGAACGAAGGAGTGGCTTAACTGTGAGCTTGAAACGTATTGTCCTGCGGGATTTCGTGATCGTCAGCGAACTTGACCTTGATTTGTTGCAGGGGTTCACCGTCCTCACGGGGGAAACAGGTGCTGGCAAATCCATTCTGATTGATGCGCTTCAGTTGGTTACCGGCGGGCGGGCCGATGTGGGAATGATTCGTGAGGGCGCCACACGCACAGATGTCAGCGCAGAATTTGATATCACAACTAACTTGATCTCCTGGCTTGAAACTGCAGGATTTGAAACCAACGAGACCTTGCTCCTGAGACGAACCGTTGACACGCAAAGCAAAAGTCGAGCCTGGATCAACGGCAGCCCCGCGACGGCGACGCAACTGCGCAGCCTGGGTGCGCAGTTGCTGGATATCCACGGGCAACATGCCTGGCAAAGCTTGACCGGCCCGGAGTCGGTACGGGGACTGCTGGATGCCTACGCCAGAGTGTCAACCCAAACGCTGACGGCGTCGTGGCATAAGTGGCGCCAGGCGCAAGGCAACTTGACACAGGCGCATGCAGCGCAAGACTCGCTGCAGCGCGACCGGGAACGCCTGGTGTGGCAAATCAAAGAACTTGAAAAACTGGCGCCCCTGCCGGGGGAGTGGGATTCGCTGAATGTTGAACACGGCCGCTTGTCCAACGCTCAGGCTTTGATGGATGCGGCTCAGGGCAGCGTGCAGATTCTGGATGATGATGGCCGAAGTGCGCTAAGTGGGCTTAACCAGGCCTGCCAGTCATTGCAACAGCAGGCGCACGTGGAGCCCTATTTCAAAGGGATGACGGAAGTTTTGGCGTCCAGTATGGCCCAAGTTGAAGATGTGATTCACTCATTGCGCGCCTACCTGCGCAAAGCGGAACTTGACCCACAGCGCCTGGGTGAACTGGACGAGCGCATGGCCTTGTGGCTCTCGCTGTCGCGGCGCTACCGACGCACGCCTTCAGAATTGCCCGACTTACTGGCTGCCTGGAAACATGAGTTGCAAGAACTGGACGCGGCAACTGATCTGGCACAGCTCACCGCTTGCGAAACCGAGGCGCACAACGCTTACCTCAAAGAAGCAAAGCAACTTTCAAAAGCGCGTGAAAAAGCCGCGCCACTGCTGGCAAAAGCCATCACCTTGGCCATGCAGGGCTTGGGAATGCAGGGTGGCCTGTTTGAGGTGTCGCTGCAAAAGGCCGCACAGCCCATGGCCAGTGGCCTCGACGAAGTCAGCTTTTTGGTGGCTGGTCATACCGGCAGCACGCCTCGCCCCGTGAACAAAGTGGCCTCTGGCGGGGAACTGTCCCGCATTGCATTGGCCATTGCAGTGACGACCAGTCAGTTGGGCACGGCGCAGACCTTGATCTTCGACGAAGTGGATTCTGGCGTTGGCGGTGCAGTCGCTGAAACGGTAGGCCGACTCATGAAGAAACTGGGCATGGATCGTCAGGTCCTGGCGGTAACCCACCTGCCCCAGGTGGCGGCCTGCGCTGACCATCATTTGGTGGTGTCCAAGCAAGCCATACACAAATCAACCATCAGCACGGTGGCGGAGGTTCAAGGTGAACCACGGGTTGCTGAAGTGGCGCGCATGCTGGGTGGCGAAAGGCTGTCGGACACCACCATGGCCCACGCCAAAGAAATGCTTCAAGCACAGGAATAATCGCATGCCTACCAACAAAAATGACCTTGAAGTGGTCCTGATCACCGGCATGTCGGGGTCTGGCAAGTCGGTGGCGCTGCATGCCCTGGAAGATGCAGGCTTCTTTTGTGTCGACAACCTGCCGCCAGAGCTGTTGCAATCCTTTGTGGATGTGGAAGTCGCCCACAACGCCAGCCGGGTAGCCATTGCGATGGATGTGCGTGCGGCTTCGTCATTGCCATTGGTACCGCAACAGCTGGCCGCCTTGCGCAAACAAGGGGTGATCATCAAGTCACTTTTTTTGGATGCCACAACGCAGACACTGGTGCGCCGCTATTCTGAGACTCGGCGCAAGCACCCGTTGTCGCAGCCAGATACAGCCCACTCAGCGCAAGATATGCGAAGGGCCTTAGTCGAGGCCATTGAACTGGAACGTGAATTATTGGCCGATGTGCGTGAAAACGCGCATGTCATTGACACCAGCATCATCCGGCCCTCGCAGTTGCAGGGCTACGTCAAATCACTAATTTCAACCCGTGGCGAGCAGCTGACCCTGGTTTTTGAGTCATTCGCCTTCAAGCGTGGCATTCCGGGCGATGCGGATTTCATGTTCGATGTGCGCATGCTGCCCAATCCCCATTACGAGCCCGAGTTGCGCGCGCTAACGGGCCGCGATCAAGGCGTTGCCGAGTTCTTGCAACAACAACCCGATGTGGGCAAGATGTTGCGCGACATCGACCGCTTTTTGAGCCACTGGCTCACCTCGTTGGCGCGGGACCACCGCAGCTACGTCACTGTTGCCATCGGGTGCACCGGCGGTCAACACCGGTCCGTCTACATCGTGGAGCAATTGGCTGCCAGTTATCAAGACAAGTGGGTTACCTTAAAGCGACACCGGGAATTGGATGCCCTGCCCGGCCATTTCTCTCCCACCACTACCGGGCTGCTCTAAGGCTGCTGAAGTAATTTCCTGACGGGTGCGGGTAGGCCCAGGCCAAGCCATACATCCTTGCCCAGCCAGCCACCAAGCCCATCAGGTTGGACCACAAAGCCGGCGGGCAGCTCAACGCGAACCGGATGCAAATGCAGGTCTTTGTGCGTCAACACATGGACGAAACTAGGTTCGTCGCGCAGCGTCAAGCGCTGATCTGCGGGTAAAGACGCCTCCAGGGCGGCCCGATCCTCAAACAAAGGCAAACAATACAACCCCGCCCAGACGCCCGGCGTGGGTCGCTTACTCAGCCAAACGGTTTGATCGCCAGCATGCGCCCACAGCATCCAGATGGATTGGGCACTTCGTTTAAGTTTGCGTGTTTTAACGGGATAACGCTCGGGTAGGCCCTCCGCACGTGCGACACAAGAAGCTCTCAGGGGGCACTGATCGCATCGGGGCTTTTTGGTCGAACACACCGTGGCACCCAAATCCATCATCCCTTGGGTGTAGCGCGGCATGGCCGTCTGAAGATCGGCGGTGGGTAGCAGTTGGGTGGCGGCCTCCCAAAGTTGCCGCTCACTGGCCGCCACCGCCAGGTCCGCGCCGAATCCGAGAAACCGGGTCAAAACCCGCTTGACATTGCCATCCAGTATGGCAGCCCTTTCACTGTGACACAGCGATGCAATGGCCGCAGCCGTCGAACGGCCAATACCTGGCAGCGTCTGAAGTATGACAGCCGTGGGTGGAAAGATGCCGTTATGGACCTCGACCACCTGAACCGCACACCGGTGCAGATTGCGGGCCCGGCTGTAATAACCCAAGCCGCTCCACAAACCAAGTACATCGTCCAAAGAGGCACTCGCCAAAGCAGCAACATCGGGAAAACGTTTCAAAAAACGTGGAAAGTAGTCCAGTACCGTGACCACCTGCGTCTGCTGCAGCATGATCTCAGACAACCAAACGCGGTACGGATCACGGGTGTTTTGCCAAGGCAAATCATTCCGGCCGTGCGTGGCCTGCCATCGCACTACCTGGGTCGCCAAATCTTGCATCGTGTCGTCGTCCTTGAGCCTCAAACTTGCTCAAGCGCTTGAACTGCTTTGTCAACCGCGGGCTCTTTGAGATTGACGAGGTAATCCGTGAGTTCAACCAACTTCAAGTCCAGTTGCTGCAGGATCTCACTTTGCGTTTGTATTTCAGCAATGCGGTCATTCAGCCCGCCGGAAGCAATTTGTATTCGGTCAATAGCTTCCAACCGCCGGGTGAAATTGCGCCGGCGTTCGCGCAACTGGGCGTCCAATTGCGCGGCTGCTGACTTGCTCCACAACTCAATGTCACCCAGCGCAGTTTCGTGAACAGACCGCAAGCGGGTCGACAAGGCCCGCACCAAGCGGTCGGCAAACTCGGGCTGCGCCAATCTGAACGCATTGCCAATGCTGAGGTATTGCAAATGGCTGCGCTCAACCTGGTCAAGCTCACCCAAATAGCGGTCCATCGCCGGCTCTACGGGCGCCTGCAACGAGAAACCGTGTTCTGCATTCAACTGGCGGAAAGTGCCCGCCAACATGCTCTGAATTTCCTGGCAGGTGGACTGAACCTGGCGCAAACTCGCGCGCAAACGCTCAAAGGTCTCGCCATAAGCGCGCTTCACACCCAGCTTCAGCCCCTTTTGCTGCAATAACGCCGTGAGTTGCAGCATTTCTTGCTTGAGCGCCGTCGGCCCCAGCAAGTTGAACACCTCACGCAAGAGCTTGAGATGCACAGACCGTACCGCGTGAATTTTCACGCCGCCCAAATCGAACTCGGTTTGTTCTTGCGAAATGCGGGTTCGCATGTTGCGAATGACCGGCGAGTTTTTACCCTGCAGACCCTTGAGCTCCATCATTTGCTCGGTCAGGTCACTCTTGCGAATATTGATCACGCGCCCGGTTTCAAGGCGCAAATCAGCCACGCCTTTGGCCACGGCAGTACCCAAAATCTTTTGCCGCTGCCCCATGATGCCCCGACCCAGGGCATCTTCCAGCACAGAGAGGCAACTGGCCTCCAACAAGGCCGCATCATCAGTGACCTTGGCCAGCAAACCCTTGTGCGCAGACACCGGAATCACCTGCGCCACCGGCACGTTCAAGGTTTCAGCCGTTGATGCCTGCTGGCGCTCAATTTGGGCTTGCACCTGGGCGGGCGTGCTCAGGGCATCCCACAAAGTGTCAATTTTGTTGAGTACGACCAAGCGGGTACTGACGTCACTCGCATCGGTGACCAAATGCTCACGCCAAATCGTCAGGTCAGACTTTGTCACGCCAGTATCCGCACCCAGCAAAAACACCACCGCATGCGCCTGCGGAATCAAACTGACCGTCAACTCGGGCTCAGCACCAATGGCATTGAGCCCCGGCGTGTCCAGAATCACCAAGCCCTGTTTAAGAAGCGGGTGCGCAATATTGATTAATGCGTGTCGCCATTTGGGGATCTCCACCAAACCCTCAGCGTCCACCAAAGGGTTGTCCTCGGGGAGTTGCGTCTGCCAAAAGCCCAAGGCCCGGGCGTCGTCCTGGGTCACACGTCGTGTTTCGGCCACTTTTTCCAAGGCACTGGCGAGCTGTTTGGGGTCATTGACATCGAGGTCAATGCGCGTCCATTTCTCAGGCACCATGCGCCACTCCATCAGCGCCTGGGGCTGCAAGCGGGTTTCTATGGGCAGCAAGCGCAAGCACGGCGGTACGTCGGCGTCATAGCCCATTTCGGTAGGGCACATCGTGGTGCGGCCCGCGCTCGCCGGCATGATTCGACGCCCGTAGCCGGCAAAAAAGATCGCATTGATAAGCTCAGACTTACCGCGGGAAAATTCAGCCACGAAGGCCACCATCACCTTGTCAGCCCTTACCTGCGCCTCAAGACGTCGCAAGCGCTCCTCCACGGCCGCATCCAGTAAATCGTGGTCTTTCATCCACTCGGCCAGCAACTTGAGGCGCAGAGCAAAGTCACGCCGCCACGTACCGTGTTGGTCAAACTGTTCGTTGAATGAAGTGCGCAAGAGTCCTCCCGGGGGTTGGCTGCCAATATAGCACCGCGCCTGACGGCAAAAATCAGCTTTTTTGGCAGCTCGGACAGTAAAAAGTGGAGCGCTGGCCCTGCTTGATGGCCTTGATCGCCGTGCCACACACACGGCAGGCTTGCCCCTCGCGGCCATACACCATGGCCTCCAGCTGAAAATAGCCGCTTTCGCCATTGGCGCTGGAAAAGTCACGCAGGGTGCTGCCGCCTTTGGCCACGGCCCGGGCCAGCACATCACGAATAGCCGCATGCAGCTTGGCAATTCGGGGGCGACTCAATTTAGCGGCCTTTAGCGTCGGACGAATACCGGCCAAAAACAGCGCCTCAGAGGCGTAAATATTACCCACGCCAACGACCACATCACCCGCCAGCAACACCTGTTTGATCGCGGAATTGCGCGCCCTGAGCTGGTCCTGAAACTGTCGTAAATCGAAATTTTCTGAAAGCGGCTCCATGCCCAACCGGCCCAATAATTTGCGGGCGACAGGGTCATTTTCACTGGTGGCGTAAACCACAGCACCAAAGCGACGCGGGTCATTGAGCCGCAACGTCCCCCGCGTGGTCACCATCGCAAAATGATCGTGAACGCCATCGGGAGGTAGCTGCTGCGCAAAAATCAAACTGCCTGACATGCCCAGATGGACCAGTAGCAAACCGTCATCGAGATCCAGCAGCAGATATTTGCCGCGCCGGCGCACACCGAGCACAGTCTGCCCCACCAACTCATTCGGGGGACAACCCAAGGGCCAACGTAGCGGTTTGCCCAAGCGCACTGACAACACTTTAGCGCCCGAAATCTGGTTGACAAAACTCAGTCGGGTGACTTCAACTTCGGGCAATTCAGGCATGGGCGATCAATTGGGATGGCATGGATTATTATGATCTGATGATTCGTTTTACCCGTTTCCCTCTTATTCTGATGTTGTCGTGTGCCTTGGCTGGCAACGCGCACGCTGCGGACAGCAAAGCACTGAGCTCGTCACGTTCGGCGCTCAGTGGTGAACTTTTTTACCAGCTGTTGCTGGGCGAATTGAATGTTCGAGGGGGCGAGCCGGGCGCGGGCTATTCCCTGATTCTCGACGCCGCACGTAAAACAAAAGACGCCAAGCTGTTCCAGCGTGCTGTCGAAATTGCGCTGTTGGCCCGCTCAGGAGACTCGGCACTCTTGGCAGCACGTGCCTGGAAGCAGACGTTACCCGACTCCAGAGAAGCCAATCGCTTCATCATTCAAATTCTGACGGGGCTGAACCGCACGGGTGACACCCTGGAGCCCCTCAAGTTTGAAATTGCAGCCACACCACCGGCTGATCGCAACACGGTGATTTTGGCAATTCCCCGTTACTTTGCGCGGGTCAGCGACAAGCCACTGGCGGCAACCACGGTTGAGCAGGCACTCTCAAACTACACAGGAAACTCTTCCGTGGCCACGGCGTCGTGGACAACCATTGGCCGCATGCGACTGGAAGCGGGTGATACCGAGGGCGCTCTGGCGGCGGCCCGCAAAGCACAGGCCATTGACGCGAACTCCGAGTACCCGGCGCTCCTGGCGCTGGCCTTGATGAACGCCAAAGTGCGCCCGGCCGAAGATCTTCTCAAAAACTACATTTCCGGTGCGGCGAAACCGGAAATTGAAATGGAATATGCCCGCCTTTTGCTGGGCGAACAACGCTACTCGGAGGGACAAACCCAGCTGCAAGCCACCACCCGAAAACACCCGGACTATGCGCCGGCCTGGCTGATTCAGGGCGCACTGGCCCTGCAAGAAAAAAACAACCTGGTCGCCGAACCGTCGTTCCTGCGTTACGTTGAATTGGCAACTGCCGCACAGCGCAGCGCGGCCAAGCCAGAACCCGACCGGGGCCTGACACAGGCCTACTTGTCTTTGGCTCAAATCGCAGAGCAGCGCAAGGACTACGCTCAAGCCGACGCTTGGCTGCAACGCATTGACAACGCCGAGGACCGATTCAATGCACAAATCCAACGTGCCGCCATCCTGGCGCGACAAGGCAAGCTTGACGAAGCACGGCTGGTGATCCGCAGCCAACCCGAAAAAGCGCCAGGCGATGCCCGCTTAAAAATCAGCGCCGAAGCCCAACTGCTGCGTGACAACAAACAGTACCTGGCGGCCTACGAGCTTCTGGCCCAAGCCACGGCCCGTTACCCGAGTGACCTGGACTTGTTCTATGACATGGCCATGGTGGCTGAAAAACTGGACAAACTCGACGACATGGAACGCCTGCTGCGGAGCATCGTCGCCATCGACCCCAAGTACCACCACGCCTACAACGCCTTGGGGTACTCGCTGGCAGAGCGCAACCTTCGTTTACCGGAAGCCAAGCAACTGATCCAAAAAGCGCTGGAATACGCGCCTGGTGACCCATTTATCAGCGACAGCCTGGGGTGGGTGGAGTTTCGCAGCGGTAATTTTGAGGAAGCGGTGCGCATTCTCCAAGAGGCTTTTGCCGCCAAACCAGATGCTGAAATAGCCGCTCACTTGGGAGAGGTGCTTTGGCGAATGGAACGCCGCGAGCAAGCGCTTGAAGTGTGGCGAGCGGGCGCCAAGCTCAACAGCAACAACGAAACTTTGGTCGAAACGCTCAAGCGCTTGCGTGTGACGCTGTGACAATCGCTCTGAGGCTTGTCGCACTGGCGATCTTATTTGCTACTCTAATAATAGCGGGATGTGCAACCCCCATAAGGGCTAGTACTGATAATGGTGTTAAATCCTCCACTTGGCACGGGCGTTTGGCAATTCGCGTAGACCCCGAAACACCAGCGGCAGAGCCACAGTCGTTCTCCGCCAGCTTTGAATTGACTGGTTCACCGACTGCCGGGCAACTGAATTTATTGACGCCCATTGGCAGCACAGCCGCCTCCCTGTCATGGTCCCCAACTACCGCCGTCATGTCGGCGCAGGGCGAGCAGCGCCACTTTGCGTCACTGGATGCATTGATCCAGCAGGCCGTGGGTACTGACATTCCGGTTGCCGCACTGTTCGCGTGGTTGGCAGGAACGCACATGAGCACAGCAGGCTGGACGGCAGACCTCACCCAACATGCCCAAGGGCGCATCACCGCCCGGCGGACCAGCCCCCTGCCTGGCGCCGAACTCCGACTGATCCTGGACAAGTAACTCTCAAAACCCCTGCCATGCAGTCCATTTACGACGTTTCCGCGCCCGCCAAGCTCAACCTGTTTCTTCACATCACAGGACGCAGGGCCGACGGCTATCACCTGCTGCAATCGGTCTTCATGCTGATTGACTGGTGCGACACGCTGCATTTCGACTTGCGCCCTGATGGTCAGATCAGCCGCGAAGACTTGTTGACACCACTACCGACCGATGACCTGATCGTGCGGGCCGCACGCGCGCTCAAAGTTGCCAGTGGTACCTCACTGGGGGCACACATCGGTATTGAAAAAAGAATTCCAGCCCAGGCCGGCATGGGTGGCGGGTCTTCGGATGCGGCGTCAACCTTGCTGGCCCTGAACCGGCTGTGGCAGCTGCACTACCCTCTGGAAAAACTGGCCCAGATCGGGCTGGCACTGGGTGCCGATGTGCCTTTTTTCTTGGGGGGACAAAACGCTTGGGTCGAAGGCATCGGTGAGTTATTGACGCCTATCCAATTGCCCAAAAGGCGCTTTTTGGTTGTCAAACCTGCGGAAGGGTTGGATACAAAATTGATTTTCTTGGACGCCAGCTTAAAAAGAGACACTGAAACAGCTATAATTTCAGGCTTCGCTGCAGATATAAATGACTTCGGTCGTAATGACTTGCAGAGTGTTGCTCAGAAGCTTTGTCCCGGTGTAAATCAAGCTATAAATTGGCTAGAATTGATGGGATTAAAGGGACGAATGACAGGCTCTGGAAGCGCTGTATTTGCGCAAGTGTTGGATGATTTTGAGTTAGCTAATGTACCGAGCACATGGCAAACTAAGTTATGCAACAGTCTTGAAGTTCACCCTTTGGCAGGTTGGGCAGATAGGCAAGGTTTATCGGTTCACAGTGCTTCACTGTGAACCCGTGTAGGGGAGTCGCCAAGTTGGTTAAGGCACTGGATTTTGATTCCAGCATGCGAAGGTTCGA
>CAZLRQ010000062.1:0-11642 GCA_964562035.1 uncultured Rhodoferax sp.
TGTTGTCCTTGGTGTTTTTGCGGTCGAACTGGGGGTCTGCCACCACGCTGGCGCGCAGCGTGTTGTCGGGGTGGTTGTAGCCTTGGCGCACGCCTTCGTTGATGGCGTCGTCGAGTGAGCCGGTGAAGCCTTCCCAGCGCACGTCCATGCCGACTTTCAAAAACACGTTGACGATGCCGGTGTCCTGGCAAATAGGACGGTGGCCGGTTGCGCTCATCTTGCTGTTGGTCAAAATCTGCGCGATGGCGTCTTTGGCGGCTGGGCTTTGCTCGCGCTCGTAGGCGCGGGCCAGGTGGGCAATGTAGTCAGCCGGGTGGTAGTAGCTGATGTACTGCAGGGCGGCAGCGACGGACTCGATCAGGTCTTTTTGTTGGATGAGCGTGGTCATGGTCATGCGGAGGGCCGGTTGGCCAGTTAAGTGAAAAAGAGTGCTGGGAGCACCTTGGTGGGTACCCGCAGCGAGCGGTTGATTTTGACAGTTCTGCATAACGCCCGGCTGACGCACAGACCCACCAGCGTGAGCCAATGGGCGCTGCAAGCGTGCTGCGGCGCTAGGTAATGCGGTCTTCCGGCACGGCGTCTTTGGGCGCGGGAGCGAGGGAGGTCACGCGCAAATGCAGGGCCGCCTGCGCCATCAAATTGGCCGAAACCGGGGCCGTGACAAACACAAACAGGGTGATCAGCAACTCAACGAGGCCCACTCGCCCTTGGGCCGCTTGCAGCACCATGCTGGCCAGCAAAATGCCGCCCACCCCCAGGGTGGATGCCTTGGTGGGGGCGTGGATGCGCATGAAAAAATCCGGCAACTTGGCCAGGCCCAGCGCGCCCACCAACAAAAAGAAAGCGCTGCCCAACAGCAGGCCTGCCGCGAGCCATTCAATAAGGGGGTGTAGGTTCATGCTCATGAAGTTGTCTTTCAAGTTACTCGATGACGTCACCACGGCTCAGGTAGCGCGCCAGCCCAACAGTGGCGGCAAAACCGAGCATGGCCACAATCAGCGCCGCCTCAAACAGCAACTGGGTTTGCAGCCGGATGCCCAGCAACAACACCAGCGCCACCGTGTTGAGGTACAGGGTGTCAACCGCCAAAACCCGGTCAATGGATTGCGGGCCGCGCACCAGGCGCCACACGCAAAGCACCATGGCCAGGGACACGGCCAGCACCGAAATATCAAGGGCGATTGCCAGAACGCCAGTCGTCATGATGCGTCTCCTGAAGTGCGCGGAGCTGACTCAAAAATAGCCAAGAGCAAGACCTCGTAGCGCTCTTTCATGTCGGCGGCCATTTGAGCGGCGTCGCTGCAATCCAGTGCATGGACCAGGATGACCCGGCGTTTTTCGTCCACCGTGCACGACACCGTGCCCGGCGTGGTGGTGATGATGGTGGCGAACAGCGAGATGGCGGTCTCGTGGGTCAGCGTCAGGGGTACCGGCACCCAAGCGGGCCGCAGCTTGGCATTCGACCCCAAGACCAGTCGGGCCACGGTGATGTTGGACATCAGGATGTCCCACAGCACCAACTGCGTCAGTCGCAGCGCCGGCTTGATCCGGATGCGGGTTGCTTGCGGCAGAAAATTTTGCAGCAACCTGGGCAAAACCAGGCCAATCAACGTGGCAGACAGCAGGTGCACAGGCTCCAGGGAGCGCTGCAACAGCAGCCAGGTCACGGCCAGCAGGGCGCTGAGCCAGGGTTGAGAAAACCAGCCTCGGTGGTTCATGGCGCGTCTCCTTTCATGGGCAGTTTGACCTCGCCGTCGCCACCGCGGTAGGGCCGCGTGCTCACGCTTGAAATGGTGCCTGTTTGTCCCAAAACAGCCTTGGCGTAGACCGCCGGGTCGGACAACTGGGCGGCTGCGGCGTCGGTGTAACGCTTCAGTGGCGAGGCGGCCACAGCCAGCACCAGGCTCAGGCCCAGCAGCCCCAGCGTCGCCGAGGTAAGGCGCCAACTGCTGCCCGAGGCAACGGGCTGTCCATCAGCGGGCAGCACTTGCCAGAACAAAATGGTACCCGCCCGGGCCAGGCCAATGAGCGTCAGAAAGCCGCCCGTCAGCACAACGGCCCAGACCACCGTATGGGCGGGCGTTGCCGCCGCGCTTTGTAGCACCATGAGCTTGCCCAAAAAGCCGGGCAGCGGCGGCAAACCCGCCACTGAGGCGGCACCCAGCAAGGTCATCAGGCCCAGCAACACGGGCTGCGCCACCGGTGCGGCGGGTTGTAGCCGGTCACCCACGGTGCCACGTTGCGAGGCCACCAGTTCCACCAGTAAAAACAGGGCGGCTACCACCAGCGTGCTGTGCACCATGTAGTACAACGCGGCCGACAAGGTGGCCGGTGTGAACAGGCCCACCGCCGCCAAAACAGTACCCACCGAGGCCACGGTGAGGTAAGCCACCAGGCGTGCCAGGCTGTGCGCGGCCAGCGCGCCTAAAACACCCAGCACCGTGGTGACCAGCGCCACGGGCAGCAGCCAGGGCTCGGCCGCGCGCGCTGCCAGCCCCGCCGAGTCACCCAAGATCACGGCATGCACGCGAATGATGCTGTAGACCCCCACTTTGGTCATCACCGCAAACAAGGCCGCCACCGGCGCACTGGCGGCCGCGTAGGTGCCAGGCAGCCACATGTACAGCGGCACAATGGCGGCCTTCAAGCCAAACACCACCAGCAACACCATGCCGCCGACCTTGAACAGCGTGGCTTCGTCAGGGCCCAACTGCGCCACCCGCAAGGCCAGATCGGCCATGTTGAGGGTGCCTGCCGTGCCGTAAATGACCGCCAGTCCGATCAGGAACAGGGCCGAGGCCACGAGGTTCAGCACGACGTAATGCACACCGACCCGAAAGCGGTCGCGCCCCAGGCCGTGCACCAACAGCACGTACGAGGCGATCAGCAGCACCTCAAAAAACACGAACAGGTTGAACAGGTCGCCCGTCACGAAGGCGCCGGACAGTCCCATGAGCTGGAAGTGAAACAGTGCGTGAAAGTGCCGGCCACGGATGTCCCAGCCGCCCGTGGCGTACCAAAGCACCGGCACCGCAATGGTCCAGGTCAGGGCCAGCATCAGGGCGCTCAGGTGGTCGACCACCAGCACGATGCCAAACGGCGCAGGCCAATTACCCACCGGGTAAACGGTGAGTGTGCCACCCGCTGCCTCAGTCATGAGGCGCCAGGCCAGCAGGGCGCCCAGCACGGCAGAGCCCAGGCTGACGAAGCGTGCCAAACGCAGTCGCCCGCCGGTGTGGGCGGTCTGCCCACTCTCATCTCCGATCAGCAGCAGGGCAATGGCGGTGAACAGGGGCAGTAGCACTGGCAGTACCGCCAGATGGGTTGAGAAGAACAAGGACACGGCGCCGGTCATGGTGTGTCGCCTCGCGGACTGGGTGCATGGCCGGGTTCGTGTCCGTCCACGTGGTCGCTGCCGCTTTCATGGCGGCTGCGCAAAGCCAGCTCCACAACAAAACCGGTCGTGGCAAAGCCAATCACGATGGCTGTCAGCACCAACGCCTGCGGCAGGGGGTCCGCCACACGGCCTGCGGCCGACAAAATGGGGGCAGCGTCTTGCCACAAGCGACCCATGGCAAAAATAAACACATTCACCGCGTAACCCAGCAGGCTCAGCCCAATCACCACCGGCCAGGTTCGACCACGCAGCACCAGGTAGATGCCAGTGGCGGTGACCGTGCCGATGCCGGTCGCCACTAAAAATTCAAGACTCATGAGCGATCTCCTTGGTCGTTGTAGCGTGGTGCGGGCGCACCAGGGTCGCGGGTCACGGTGCCCAGGGTCGACAGGGTCAACAGGGTCGAGCCCACCACGGTGATGAAGACACCCAGGTCAAACAGCGCGGCACTCGCCAACGGCAGCTCGCCCAGCAGGGGCACAAAGGGGTTGCCATGGGCGCTGGTGAGGAAGGGCTGGCCAAAGAAAAAGGCCCCAACACCCGTCAGCCCGGCAATGCCCAGGCCCATGCCGATCCAGCGCACAAACCGGCGTCCGCCCTGCACCCGCAGCAAGAACTCTGTGCGGGACTGGCCCATGGCCATGTACTGCAAGACCAGCGCCACAGCCGTGATCAGGCCGGCAATAAAGCCGCCACCGGGAAGGTTGTGACCGCGCATGAAGATGTAGAGCGTGACCACCATTGCCAGCGGCAACACGACCCGCGCGGCGACCCGCAGCATCAGGGGTTGGCTGGCAAAGGTCCAGGTGCGACCCGCATCATCGGTCAGCGGGCGCCGGGTCCGCATGCCGTCCATCAAGGCCAGCACACCCACCGCGGCAATGCCCAGCACCGTGATCTCACCCATCGTGTCGTAGCCCCGGAAGTCCACCAGAATGACGTTGACCACATTGGTGCCGCCCCCGGCAATGGCCGACTGGTTGAGGAAATACCAGGCAATCGAGTCGTAGTCACGGGTGAGCATGACCCAGCTCAGCCAGGTGATGGCCGCACCACCCGCCAGTGCCAGCACACCATCGCGCAGGCGCCGCCCCGTGCTGGATTCAACGGGCGTTTGGCGCGGCAGCAGGGCCAGGCCCATGAGCAGAATCACGGTGGACACGGCCTCAACCGTGAGTTGGGTCAGGGCCAGGTCGGGCGCCGAAAAGCCGATAAAACACAACGCAGACACCAAACCCACCACACCAGTGACCACCACGGATTGAAAGCGGTCATGGTGTTTGAGCGCCAGCCAGGCACAGGCGATCAGCGTCATGGCCCACAACACCAGCGCCGGTAAGGTCACCGGCAGCTGTGGCCGACTGCCGGTGCCCGGCACGTCGCCAGACAACAGGGGCACAGCGACGACCACCAGCGTGCCCATCAGCATCCAGGCGATGTAGCGCTGCAAAGAGCCAATTTCCAGCAGGGCGGTGACACGACCGGCTAATCCCAGGAGCTTGTCCGTGCCACGAGTGAACAGATTGGGCCCCGTCAAGGCGCCAAACCAGGCCTCGGACTGCAATTGATGCAAGCGGCCGCCACGCGCCAGCAGGGCGTACAGGCCCACACCACCGGCCAGCGCCAGCATGCTCAGCAGCAAAGGCAGGTTGAAGCCATGCCAGATGGACAGATGGAATTCAGGGGGCGCCTGGCCCAGCAGGGCTGTGCTGGCCACCAGCACCAGTGGCCCCAGCGTGAGTGAGGGCAGCAAGCCCACCACGACGCAAAGTACGGCCAGCAACGCCACTGGCGCCTTCATGCCCCAGGGGGGCTCATGGGGGTGTGGGTTGGGCAGGTTGCGGGGTTCGCCGTTGAAAAAAGTGTCATGCACCAGACGTGCCGAGTAGGCCACGCTGCACAAGGCGGCCAGACTGGCCACGGCAGGCACCAGCCAGCGCCAGCCGCCGGCTTGGCCGAACAGCACCGCCTCGGTCAAAAACATTTCCTTGGACACAAAACCGTTGAACAGCGGCACGCCGGCCATGGCGGCCGTCGCGGTCATGGCCAGGGTGGCGGTCCAGGGCATCAGGCGCCACAGGCCGCCGAGCTGGCGCATGTCACGCGTGCCGGTTTCGTGGTCCACGATGCCGGCGGTCATGAACAGCGCTGCTTTGAACGTCGCGTGGTTGAGGATGTGAAAAATGGCCGCCACCGCCGCCAGCGGCGAGCCCAGGCCAATCAAAAAGGTGATCAAACCCAGGTGGCTGATGGTGGAGTACGCCAGCAGGCCCTTGAGGTCGTGCTTGAAGATGGCCACAAACGCGGCAAACGCCAGCGTGACCAAACCGGTGCCCGCCACCAGTGCGGTGAAGAGTTCACTCCCGCCAATCGCTGGCGTCAGCCGCGCGAGCAAGAAAATGCCGGCCTTGACCATGGTGGCCGAGTGCAGATAAGCCGACACGGGTGTGGGCGCCGCCATGGCCTGTGGCAGCCAGAAATGGAATGGAAACTGCGCACTTTTGGTGAAGCAACCCACCAAAATCAAAATCAGCGCGGCCGGGTAGCGCGCATCGGCCTGAATCTGCGCCACCAAGGGGCTCATCTGGCTGATCTCATAGGTGCCGGCGATCTGCCCCAGCAGCACAAAGCCCCCCAACATGGCCAGGCCGCCACCGCCCGTGATGGCCAGCGCCATGCGCGCACCGGCGCGGGCATCAGCCCGGTGTTTCCAGTACCCCACCAATAAAAAGGACGAGATGCTGGTCAGCTCCCAAAACACCATCAGCAGTAGCAGGTTGTCTGACAAAACAATGCCGAGCATCGCCGCCATGAAGAGCATCAGGGTGCTGAAAAATTTACCCACCGGGTCATCTTTGCCCAGGTAACTGTCGGCGTACAGGATGATCAACAGGCCCATGCCGGTGATCAGCAAGGCGAACATCAGGGACAGGCCGTCCAGGCGCAGGCCCACATTCAAACCAATCTCGGGCACCCAAGTGGCAAAGCTCTGCACAGCCGCCCCGCCCATGATGGCGGGGGCCTGCATCAGCAAAAGGCCAAAACTGGCGAGTGTCACGGCCGCAGCCAGCCAGGCGGTACGGCGTCGGGCATGGGCCGACGGCGTCGCACCCGACCAACCGGTCAGCAGCGTGCCTGCCAGCAAGGGCAGAAGAATGATGGTCAGCAACACTGTTCGGACCCTTCGCAAAAAGTGGGGAATTCTAGGCGAGCGCGCTCAGCGCCTGTTGACTGCTTTGAGGGGCTATGGGGCCTCAGTGGTCCGTGCCCTGGCGCACCATGAGCTTGTCGGTGTAAGCAATGGCCATGGCCGACAGCAGGAAGGTGATGTGAATAACCGTCTGGGCAATCAGCACCTTGTCGGAGTAATTGGCCGCGTTGATGAAGGTCTTGAGGAGATGAATGGAGCTGATGCCGATGATGGCCGTGGCCAGCTTGACCTTGAGCACCGAGGCGTTCACGTGGCTGAGCCATTCGGGTTGGTCGGGGTGCCCCTCCAGGTCCATGCGGCTCACAAACGTTTCATAGCCGCCCACGATCACCATGATCAGCAAATTCGAGATCATGACCACATCAATCAGCGCCAGCACCACCAACATGATGATGGTTTCGTTCAAGGACGTGACCGCTACATCGGACCGGTAGCCAATGCTGTCGACCAACGCTTTCAGTGCCGTCTGACTGCCAAATACCGCTTCCAGCAGGTGCACCAGTTCCAGCCAGAAGTGAAAAACGTACACACACTGAGCAGCAATGAGACCGAGGTACAGCGGCAATTGCAGCCAACGGCTGGCAAAAATCAAGCGGGGAACCGGGCGCATGCGGCGAGGCTGTTCATCACGGGGAGAGGTCATTTTTAGCTTTGGTGTCAGTCAGGGAGCACGATTGTAGGGGCCGACCTTTTGGTCAAGTCAGTCGCTTGTAAGTGCGTGCGCCGACAGTGACGAAGAATTTAATTTAACAAGAGGAGCCTTCTACATGAGTGCAACACCAACCGCCATCGAATCAGTTTTGGTCGAGAACCGCGTTTTCCCACCCAGCGAAGCCATGCAAAAAGGCGCCCGCATTTCCGGCATGGACGGCTACAACGCCCTGTGCGCTGAAGCGGCCAGCGACTTTGAAGGCTTCTGGGCCCGCTTGGCCCGTGAAAACGTGACCTGGACCAAGCCCTTCACCAAGACGTTGGACGAGTCCAACGCCCCTTTCTACAAGTGGTTTGAAGATGGTGAGTTGAACGCCTCGGCCAACTGCCTGGACAAGCACATGGGCACGCCCAACGAAAACAAGGTGGCGGTCATTTTTGAAGCGGATGATGGTGCGGTCACCAAAACCACTTACAAGGAATTGCTCGCCAAGGTCAGCCAGTTTGCCAATGCGCTGAGCGCGCGTGGCATCAAAAAAGGTGACCGCGTCCTGATTTACATGCCCATGACGCTCGAAGGCGTGGTGGCCATGCAGGCTTGCGCCCGTATTGGCGCCACCCACAGCGTGGTGTTTGGTGGCTTCTCGGCCAAAGCACTGCAAGAGCGCATCATTGACGCCGGTGCGGTGGCGGTGGTGACCTCCAACTTCCAGATGCGCGGTGGCAAAGAGTTGCCCCTGAAAGCCATTGTGGATGACGGTTTGGCCCTGGGGGGCTGTGAGTCCATCAAGACCGTGCTGGTGTTCCAGCGCACGCCCACCGCCTGCAATATGGTAGCCGGTCGCGACATGACCTTTGCTGAAGCCCTGGCTGGTCAAAGCACCGAGTGCGCGCCCGTGCCTGTCGGTGCCGAGCACCCGTTGTTCATTCTCTTTACCTCCGGCTCTACCGGCAAGCCCAAAGGCGTGCAGCATGCCACCGGTGGTTTTGTGCTGTGGTCCAAGCTGACCATGGACTGGACGTTTGACCTGAAGGCTGATGACGTGTTCTGGTGCACGGCCGACATCGGCTGGATCACCGGGCATGCTTACGTGGCCTACGGTCCCTTGGCGGCGGGTGCCACCCAGATCATTTTTGAAGGCATCCCCACCTTCCCGAACGCCGGCCGCTTCTGGCAGATGATTGAGCGCCACAAGTGCTCGATTTTTTACACCGCACCCACGGCGATTCGCTCGCTCATCAAGGCGGCCGAGAGTGATGAAAAAGTTCACCCTGACCGTTCCGACCTCAGCAGCCTGCGCATTTTGGGTTCGGTGGGCGAGCCCATCAACCCAGAAGCCTGGATGTGGTACTACAAAAACATCGGCCACGAGAAGTGCCCGATCGTGGACACCTTCTGGCAGACCGAAACAGGCGGTCACATGATCACGCCGCTGCCGGGTGCCACGCCACTGGTTCCTGGTAGCTGCACTTTGCCGCTGCCCGGCATCATGGCCGCCATTGTGGACGAGGCTGGCGCTGATGTGCCCAATGGTTCGGGCGGTTTGCTGGTCATCAAGCGCCCATGGCCTTCGATGATCCGTACTATCTGGAACGACCCAGAGCGTTTCAAGAAGAGCTATTTCCCTGAAGAGCTGGGTGGCAAGACCTACCTGGCGGGCGATGGCGCGGTGCGCAACATCGACAACGGTTACTTCCGCATCACCGGCCGTATTGATGACGTGTTGAACGTGTCGGGCCACCGCATGGGCACCATGGAAATCGAATCGGCCTTGGTGGCCAAGTCGGATCTGGTGGCTGAAGCGGCCGTGGTGGGTCGTCCTGACGACTTGACTGGCGAAGCCATCTGCGCGTTTGTGGTTCTCAAGCGCCCCGTGCCTACTGGCGACGAAGCCAAGGCCATTGCCAAAGAGTTGCGCGACTGGGTGGCCAAAGAAATTGGTCCGATTGCCAAGCCCAAAGACATTCGCTTTGGTGAGAACTTGCCCAAAACCCGTTCGGGCAAGATCATGCGCCGCCTGCTGCGTTCATTGGCCAAGGGTGAGTCCATCACCCAGGACACTTCGACGCTGGAAAACCCGGCCATTCTGGACCAGTTGGGTCAAACTTACTGATCGAGCAACAGCGCAATGATGCTCTGTTAAACATAGCTACTCATGCCCTGCTGACAAGGGCTTAGTGCTGTTTTCATATAAAAAAGGCCCGCAATAGCGGGCCTTTTTTACAGGGGTGGGGGCTTTACTTCATTGCCAAGATCCAGGCCACCAGCGTTTTGGCATCGGCTTCGCTGATTTGGGTGTTGGCGGGCATGGGGACTGCGCCCCATACGCCTGAGCCGCCTTTCATGACCTTGAGGGCAAGTTTGCCTGCCGCGTCTTTTTGGGTGGCGTATTTTTCAGCCACGGCCTTGTAAGAGGGGCCCACCAGTTTTTTATCGACGGCATGGCAGGCCATGCAGTTGTTTTTGGTCGCGAGGGCCTGATCAGCCAGCGCAGGGGCGGCAACCAGGGTGGCCGCAGCCATGGCGAACAAGAGACGTTTCATGATTTTTTCCTCAGCGGTTGGGGTACAGTCATTGCACGTCATTTTAGAGTGGCGCGTGTGTCGGGCTTGTAAATCTGAAATGAACAGGGTGAGCAGATGTATTTATTGGGCCTTGGGCTGGCGTTGCTGGTGTTGAAGTACCTGGCGGTGGACCCGGTCGCCGCCTGGTCGTGGTGGCTGGTGATGTCGCCGTTTGGTTTGGCGGTGGCTTGGTGGGCTTGGGCAGACAGCACGGGCTACACCAAACGCAAGGCGATGGAGCGTGAAAACCGCCGTCGCGACGCCCGCATTGAGGCCAGCCGTGAAGCCCTGGGCATGCTGCCCAAAAAGAAGCGGCGTTAGAAACGCCGTTGAATATGTCAAAAGCCCGCCGGGTTGTGCCAGGCGGGCTTTTTTATAGGCCAATTTTTTCAGGCCAAGCGGCCTGTTTCAGGCTTAATAGTTGTCCAGCACCGCGCCTTTGCTGGCGGTTGACGCGTTGAACGCAAACTTGGCCTGCACGCCGCGTGTGTAGCGCGGCAGGGGGGCCGTCCACGCCGCGCGGCGGGTGGCGATGATGTCGTCGCTCACGTTGAGTTGCAGCAGCAACTGGTGCGCGTCAATGGTGATGGCGTCGCCTTCTTCGATCAGGGCAATCAGCCCGCCCGCAGCCGCTTCAGGCGCCACGTGGCCAACCACCATGCCCCAAGTGCCGCCGGAGAAGCGGCCATCGGTGATCAGACCGACCGACTCGCCCAAGCCCTGGCCCACCAGTGCGCCTGTGGGGGCCAACATTTCCGGCATGCCAGGGCCGCCTTTGGGGCCGAGGTAGCGCAGCACCATCACGTCGCCCGCGACGATTTTGTTGGCCAAAATGGCTTTCAGGGCGGACTGCTCGTCGTCAAACACGCGGGCCGGACCGGTCATGACCGGGTTTTTCAGGCCGGTGATCTTGGCCACACAGCCTTCAGGTGACAGGTTGCCTTTGAGAATGGCGAGGTGGCCTTGCGCGTACATCGGGTTGCTCAAGGGGCGAATCACGTCCTGGTCGGCGCGGGGGGCATCGGGCACGTCTTTGAGCACTTCGGCAATGGTCTGGCCGGTGATGGTGATGCAGTCGCCGTGCAGCAGGCCTGCAGACAGCAGTGTTTTCATCACTTGCGGAATGCCGCCGGCTTGGTGCAAATCGACCGCCAGGTACTGACCGCTGGGTTTCAGGTCGCACAACACGGGGGTTTTGACGCGAACGCGCTCGAAATCGTCAATCGTCCACTCTACCCCGGCAGCGTGGGCAATGGCCAAAAAGTGCAGCACGGCGTTGGTCGAGCCACCAGTGGCCATGATGACGGCCACGGCGTTTTCGATGGACTTGCGGGTGACGATGTCACGCGGCTTGAGGTCTTTTTTGACCGCTTCCACCAGCACGCGGGCTGACTCTTTGGCGGAGTTGAGCTTCTCGTCGTGCGGATTGGCCATGGTGGACGAGTAGGGCAGGGAGATGCCCAGTGCCTCAAAGGCCGAACTCATGGTGTTGGCCGTGTACATGCCACCGCAAGAGCCGGTGCCGGGGATGGCACGGCGTTCAATTTCCAGCAGGTCTTCGTCACTCATGCGGCCCGCAGCGTTCTCGCCCACGGCTTCAAACACACTCACGATGTTGAGGTCTTTGCCCTTGTAATGGCCCGGCAAAATGGTGCCGCCATACACATAAATCGCGGGCACATTGGCGCGCAGCATGCCCATCAGGCCGCCGGGCATGTTTTTGTCGCAGCCGCCAATCACGACCACGCCGTCCATCCACTGGCCTTGTACGCAGGTCTCGATGCAGTCGGAGATCACCTCGCGGCTGACCAGGCTGTA